>JBAXWR010000166.1:0-16091 GCA_037128295.1 Mariniphaga sp. | reverse complement strand
TTGGCTGGAACAATTGGCGATCCATGAATTCAGGCATGTGGTTCAAATCGATAAAATTGGATCAGAAATGCCCGAAATATTTAAGGCCATCCTTGGAGAGCAAGCTGCTGCTGTTGTCATTGGTGCCTATTTACCGTTTTGGTTTCTCGAAGGTGATGCAGTGGCAACTGAAACAGCACTGAGCCATTCAGGCCGGGGACGTGTGCCTTCGTTTTCAATGGAATTAAAAGCACTTGGTGTAGAGAAGAATTTTTATAGCTATGATAAAGCTTATCTTGGTTCATTTAAACACTATGTTCCCGATTATTATCAATTTGGTTATCATATGGTCGCTGGTGTCCGTAGCAAATATGGAGCCGATGTTTGGCCTAAAGTTCTTACACATGTAGCACAGAAGCCATTGTCGCTAAATGCATTTTCCAAAGGATTAAAAGCAGCAACAGGTAAGAATCAAAAAAAACTATATGAAGAGATATTTTCCGACCTTAAAAAGAATTGGCAAAATAAGGATGGATTGCTGGTGAAAACAGAATTTCAAGCAATTACGAAAAATCAACCGGGTTATGCAAGTTACAGATATCCTTATCAGATCAACGACTCGACTTTTTTTGCTGTAAAGTCATCGCTCGATGATCTCACAAGGTTTGTAAAAATCAGTCGGAAGGGAGAGGAGACAACGCTTTTTACCCCGGGTAGGTTATTCGAAGAATCAGTCACTTACCGGGCTGGGAAAGTGTACTGGATCGAAGCGAAGTCTGATGTAAGATGGAATCATCGGGAATATTCGCAATTGAGGATTTTCAATATTAATACAGGTAAAGTTATTAATAATCAATATAAATACAAGGTTTTTGCCCCTTGTTTATCTTCTGATGGGAAATATCTTACCGTTGTAAAATTGGATAGTGTAAATCACTGTTCGATTGTATTCTTATCTCCATCATCTGGTAAAACCATCAGGGAAACAGCGTTATCAGAAAATCTTTTCGTGATTTCCCCATCATGGTCGGATGACAATTCCAGCTTATTTGCGGTGGTTTTAGGAAACAAGGGAAAAACTGTGGCTAAAATTGACCCTTTTAGTGGAATGATTGAAGAACTATTTCCGTATAACTTCAATGAGGTGCAGCACCCGGTACAACAAGGAAATTTGGTTTATTACACCAATACGATTGATGGAACCGATAATATTTATGCCTTTGATTTGAAGGAAAAGAAAAATTACCAGGTTACCTCCTCAAGGTTTGGTGCCAAAGACGCTCAGGTGAGTTCTGACGGACGCATTTTGATATATAGCAACTACACCTCAGAAGGCTTTAAAACTGTTAAAACAGAGCTTAATTCTGCTAAATTCAAATTTGTCGATCCAGCTTCGGCTTTTAAATACCAACTTGCAGATAAAATTGCCTCTCAGGATGCGGGAATTCCCGAATTTGGGGTTTTAGATACTACTTTCGTGTCCCGTAGATATTCCAAGTTGGGACATTTATTTAATTTTCATAGCTGGTCACCTGTTCATGTTGATTCAGAAACACAGGATATCAGACCAGGAATATCATTGATGTCTCAGAATAAGTTAAGTACGGCAATAACCCAGATTGGTTACGATTACTCATCTACCAATAAAACGGGTAAGTGGATCGGTAAATTTGAATATACCGGCCTATTTCCGGTTTTAAAGTTGGATGTTGATTTTGGTCCCGAGAAATCACAATACAATAAGATTACCCGTTATACCAATTCTGCCGGACAAACAGTAAGAGTTGATACACAACTGGTAAATTTTACCTATCATGTGATAAATATTACGGGTAAAATCAACTTTCCTCTCAATTTATCCAACGGTAAAATGTACCGGTTAATTCAACCCGAGTTTCAGGTTGGGTATTCAAATATCCGTCAGGAATCCTCAGCCCCATCGAATTTCTTCAAAGGATCGATTATTCCATTGACTTACAGACTATATGCACATAACCTTCTTCGGCTTGGAACCAGGGATCTGCAACCAAAATATGGACAGATTATTGATTTGATGTACCGTCATTCACCTATCGGTGACCGTAATTTTGGGACTATCAGACTGGCAGAGAGTACATTGTACTTCCCCGGAATATTAAAACATCATGGTTTGCGTGTCTATGGGGGTTGGCAGCAAAAAACCAGCTCCGAAAGTACCTTCTCCGATTTGATTTCCTATCCAAGGGGATGTCTGAATATTTCAAATAATCAATTTTTAAGTTTAAAAACCGATTATGTACTCCCATTATTTTACCCCGACTGGAGTATTGGTAATTTAGGTTATTTCAAAAGATTCACTTTAAAGTTGTTTTACGACTACGCCAGCGCGATGGTTCCAATCCACAATACAAACACACAGTATCGGTATGATTTCGGGTCAACAGGCGGAGAGCTGGCTACAGACTGCAACCTTTTGCGATTATTGGTTCCTGCAAAATTGGGTGTTAGATCGTCTTACCTTACGGCGACTCACACTGTAAATTTTGAATTTCTCTTTTCGATCAATTTTAATGCTTTATAGTTCAATAATTCCGGACACTCGTAAAGGGATTTAGATTTGTCCAAATCTCAAACAGGCAATAAAGGTCAGTTTTATTACCAATCCACAATAAATCAATGCCTTATTGATGATATGACATGTTGTGTTTTTTGTGCTGAATAATTTGGGAGGAGAGGTTTTAAGCTCTCAGAAAAAGATACTCTTTAAAAATCGCAGAATATATCGTATTGCGTGTCTTAAATATCAAAATTAACCTTGAGATCCAAAAACAGAAGTAAGACTTGAAATGAATATGGCCGAATAAACAAAATACACTTTCCTAAAAACAAAAAAAGCATCCGATACAAATGTCAATCCACTTAATTGAATTACATTTGTAATTCAATTAAGTGAATATATCAATAAATCACATTTGGATACAAATAAATTTCCTATAATTATCCTGTTTTTAATGATATTTTGACAATCAAATTGCCTTAGGAATTAAACTTCATTTATAAGGTATAATATAGATAAAATCAACTACTTACAATGATTTGTTGAATAATTTAATCAAAATAACTGATTACATATGTAAATAACTGAAATAAATTGTATTATTTCATCATTTTCATAAGTCTATATTATTGTATACCAGTAAATTAATTGTATTTTACTCAATAATTACTTTATAGTAGATCTGACTGTACAAAAAATGAGGGTTTTTGATAGGTAACTTTGTTTAAAAAGCTTAATATAAATAGTTTATATTTATTAATTTGCGAATTGGCCTATGTTTAAACATGTACCTGTTTTCCCGGAATCAATCCCGACATGTAAATTAAAAAAAGCATAATTCAATAATGTGAATTTACAAATGTCACTAAGAATATTGCAATTTGTATTGAAATGTTTTATACATTTGTAATTGGATTAAATTACAAATGGAATGAAGGATCGTATTAACCAATTTCTGGCTCATGAAAGTATTTCTCCTGCCGAATTTGCCGATAAAATAGGCGTTCAGCGGTCAAGTGTTTCACACGTATTGAATGGGCGTAACTATCCCAGTGCTGCTTTTATTCAAAAAATGCTGGGTTCTTACCAGAGTTTAAACCCCCGATGGCTATTGCTGGGAGTAGGGACGATGTTTGAGAGCAAAACCGCACAGGCTAATGAACCAACTTTATTTCAGATTTCTGATCCCCAGGAGGGCTTAAAATCCCAGGGATTAACACCTCCTGAAATCCAATCACCATTAAAAGACCAACAAAATCAAAAATCAGGTTTACAAGGTGAGGTTGCAGGTTTACAGTCTGATTCACAACGTTCTTTGGAGACAATTCCTCCCCATCCTGTGTCAGAACTTTTGTTACCTGGATCGCCTGAAAAGGAGGTTGAAAGGATTGTCATGTTTTATAGAGACAAAACTTTCACTGCTTATACCCCTTCAAAATAGAATTTGCCCTATCTTTGCATGAAATAAACAGTAATAAACTTTCATGCGGATGAGAAAATCTGTTCAGAACCTGAAGGTGTTGTCAAACCTCAGGCTTAATGATGATCAATATCTTTTGCACCTGCAGGCTTCGAACCAACTGGAGTATATTCATCCGGGACAGTTTGCCAATATTCTTGCCGATCAATCCAAAAATGTCTTTTTGAGACGGCCATTTTCGTTTTATAGTGTTGATTACCAAAATAATATTATCTCTTTTCTGATCAAATGTGTGGGAGAGGGAACCCGGGCGCTATCAACATCAAGCGTCGGTAGCACCCTTGATGTTTTGTTTCCTTTGGGAAATGGTTTTACTCTGCCTGAACCTGGGGAAAAAGTCCTTTTGGTGGGAGGAGGAAGCGGGGTGGCACCCTTATTGCACCTCGCTCAGGTTTTAAGCGAAAATTCAAACAATGTCCATATGTTGGTTGGTGCCAGATCGGTATCAGACTTGGTGGAAATGGACAATTACAAAAAGTATGCATACCTACATACAACTACCGAAGATGGCACGCACGGTGAAAAAGGTTATGTGACCGATCACCCGATATTTAAAGAAGAATTGGAAAATTTTTCGCGGATTTACACCTGTGGACCCGATCCAATGATGAAAGCTGTTGCAGCAAAAGCCAGGGCAAAATCGGTATTCTGTGAAGTTTCGCTCGAAAACTCGATGGCATGTGGTTTTGGAGTATGCCTGTGTTGCGTTACTCAAACAACCCAGGGTCACAAATGTGTATGTACAGATGGGCCTGTTTTTAACATAAATCAATTAAAATGGCAGATTTAAACACCAAAATTCACAAAATTGAACTCAAAAATCCTGTCCTAACTGCTTCTGGTACATTTGGATACGGAGTTGAATTTGATGATTTTTTCGATGTTGACCTATTAGGGGGAATTATCGTCAAAGGAACAACCATCTATCCGCGACAAGGAAATGCTTACCCACGAATGGCAGAGACGGCCTCCGGAATGTTGAATGCTGTAGGATTGCAAAATGGAGGTGCCCCCTATTTCGCTTCTGATATCTATCCCAAACTTCTCAAATATGAAACCAACATATTGGTCAATGTTTCTGGTTCCACCATTGAGGAATATGTGGAATGTGCCGAAATCATCAACGAATTGGACCATATTGCCGGTATCGAACTCAATATTTCATGCCCTAATGTGAAGGAGGGCGGTATGTCTTTTGGCATTAGCTGCCCATCGGCACATGCCGTGGTCAACGCCGTTAAAAGGGTCTATAACAAGACTATGATTGTAAAACTGTCTCCAAATGTTACGGACATAGCCGAAATTGCGAAGGCGGTCGAGGGTGCCGGTGCCGATAGTGTATCATTGATTAACACGTTATTAGGCATGGCCATCAATGCAGAAACCCGAAAACCCGTCCTCTCAACTGTTACCGGAGGCCTTTCGGGACCAGCCGTGAAACCAGTCGCGTTAAGAATGGTATGGCAGGTATCAAAAGCTGTAAAAATCCCGGTTGTCGGAATTGGCGGTATTATGAATGCTACCGATGCAATCGAGTTTTTCCTGGCTGGCGCTTCTGCGATCCAGGTTGGCACTGCCAGCTTTATTGACCCACTGGCCAGTGTAAAGATACTTAAAGGTATTGACGAGTACCTTAATCGTCATCATTTCAACAGTATTAATGACATTATTGGTTGTTTACAAATGTAATTCACATTTGTAAACAATGATTATTTTGTCATTTAGGTCATGTTGAATTTATTTTCCATATAAATTATGTCTATTTATCGATCCTTTCTGTTTCCTGTTTTATTATTGATTTTTCTACTTTTTCCGGTAAGGTACATTGGGCCAATAAGTCAGAACCCTTTCCTAATAGCTCAAAATAGCACTTTTAATCAATTAATAATCAATAAATTAATATCAGATGCCAATAATAGTTTTATTGATTCAAGTATTGAAAAATTCAGGGAACGCAATGGATTAAAAGGAGTTGCAGTAGCGATTGTAAAAAACGAAAGACTTGTTTTTGCAAAAGGATATGGTTATGCGAATGAGCAGGCTGGAATTCCGGTAACTCCTAACCACTTGTTTCGTATTGCAAGTGTTTCAAAATTGGTCACTGCTGTTGCTATCATGAAACTTGTTGAGAATTCGAAAATTTCGCTCGATTCTAAAGTGTTCGGCAAATATGGGATTCTCAACGATCCGAAATTTCTTCAGATCAAAGACCCAAGATTAGAAAGGATTACGGTCAGGAACTTGTTGAACCATTCAGGTGGCTGGACACAAAATTATGGTGACCTCGCTTTTCTTCCTTTTGTTGTTGCCAAATACCTGGGTGAACCACTACCTGTTAATATAGATTCGTATATCCGGTTTGTTACTGCACACCGTGTCCATTTTGAACCTGGCTCCTTAAGCGCATATTCCAACCTTGGTTACATGATCCTTGGGAAAGTAATTTCAAAAGTTACAGGGTTATCCTATGAGTCGTTTGTTCAACAAGAAGTATTGTTGCCTGCGGGGATTACCAATATGCAACTTGGAAATAGTTTCGAGGCCGAAGCCTTGCCCATCGAAGTTCATTATTACCAACCAGAGGATGCCCAACCTATCGAGTCTTTTGACGGCAGTGGCCGCATGGCATCGAAAACATATGGTGCCAACGATATCCATCTTTTAGGTTCGGCAGGTGGATGGATTGCCTCGGTTATTGACTTGATGAAATTGGTCAATGTGATTGACAATAATCCGGGTGTTAAGGATATCCTGTCACCCGGAAGTATCCGTGAAATGACAAAAGTAGATCCTAACAGATTGGATCCTTTAGGATGGAGAAGCACCAATGAATATGGCGAATGGTGGCGCACTGGTACTTTGCCTGGGTCTTCGGCGTTAATAAAACGTCAACCTGATGGAATATCATGGGTAATACTCTCTAATACCAGTACTTATAAAGGTCCTAAACTTGCAATTGAAATGGATAAGGTCATGTCGCACATCTTGATGAAAGCTGACCGCTGGCCTGATTTCGATCTATTCTCATATATAAAGAATTGAACAAATTTTGCAGCTTCTTTAAACTAAATCTTATATACCTTTGTTAAATGAAGGGTCTGCGAAGATCAATTGCATTTATTTATGAATACAAATTAAAAGTTACAAACAGACAATGTCAGATTTTCATGTCCTTATACCAAAATTAGGTGAAAGTATTCAGGAAGCTACGATTACCAAACTATTTGTCAAACAAGGCGATACAGTTGTTGAAGATGATCTTTTGTTCGAAGTTGCCACCGATAAGGTTGATTCTGAAATTCCTTCACCTGTTGCCGGGTTCATCAAAGAGATCAGATGTGTTGAAGGTGATGTGATACCTGTTGGGCAAATCGTCATGATTATTGCGATGGGAAATGAGGAAGTTCCAGCTCCTGAAGTCACCGAAAAACAAATAATACCTGAAACAAGTGCAAATACTATTAGTCCTGTAGAAATTGTTCAAACAGGAGAGGTAATTGTTGATAAGAAAGACTTAAAAGAACCAGGTCGGTTTTATTCACCCCTTGTAAAAAGCATTGCTGCCAAAGAGGGAATAGATTTAAATGAATTGTCGTCTATAACTGGCAGTGGATTAGGTGGTAGGGTACAAAAATCCGACATCGTAAGTTATGTCGAACAAAAGATTTCCTCCAATAATAGACCCTCTTCGCAGGTTATTCCGACTGTTTCGCATGTACAACCCAAAGTTATTCAGGCAGAAAAACCCAAAATTTCTGTTTCGATCGGTGCGGAAGATACCATCCTGAAAATGGATCGTATCAGAAAACTGATCGCCAACCATATGGTGATGTCGAAGCAAGTGTCGCCCCATGTAACTACTGTTGTTGAAGCCGATGTGACCAATCTTGTTTTATGGCGCAACCGTTCCAAAGACGAATTTGAACGGAAATATGGTGAAAAGCTTACTTTTATGCCATTCTTCGCTGAGGCCAGTGCAAAAGCACTTTCTGAATTCCGCCAGGTAAACGCTTCTGTTGACGATGACAATATCATTCTTCGGAAACATATTAATATTGGAATTGCTGTTGCAACCAACGATGGTAACCTTGTAGTTCCGGTGATCAGGGATGCCGACTCTAAAAATATTATTGGTATTACACGGGAATTGAACGGTTTTGCAAAAGCTGGCCGTGAAAACAAATTAAGTCCCGATGATCTTCAGGGCGGGACGTTTACTATCACCAATTTTGGTTCTTTTGGTGGTTTAATCGGCACTCCCATCATTAACCAGCCCCAGGTAGCCATCCTTGCCGTTGGTTTGATAGAAAAGAAGCCTGCTGTAATGGAGACTCCTACCGGTGATGCGATCGTTGTCAGGCATAAAATGTTTTTATCTTTGTCATACGACCACCGTGTTGTTGACGGTATGCTTGGCGGAAGGTTCCTTCGAAGGATAGCCGATTTATTGGAACAATTTGAACCAAATAAAAATATTTAATAATCATATGAAAGTTAAAGAAGACTTAACTGTTCCCAAAATCTTTACGATCAAAGATACAGAAAAATCTGTCCTCGAAAAATGGTTTTACCTGATGACATTGGGCCGTCTTATCGACGAGAAAGCACCGAATTACCTTAAACAAGCCATTGGCTGGTCGTACCACGCACCTTATGCAGGGCATGACGGAATTCAACTTGCAATAGGCCAGATTTTTGACAAGGAAAATGACCATCTTTTCCCTTATTACCGCGACATGCTCACAAATATGTCAGCCGGAATTACTGCCGAGGAGGTCATTTTAAACGGAATTTCAAAGGCTGCCGATGTCTGTTCCGGGGGACGGCATATGTCGAACCATATTGGCAAACCTGCCTGGAACATCCACAATGTTTCATCTGCAACCGGAAATCATACCCTCCATGCCGCTGGTGTGGCTAGGGCAATCAAATATTACAAGGGAAAAGGCGTTGCGATCAGCTCTCAAGGTGAATCCTCAGTATCAGAAGGATATGTATATGAGGCAATTAATGGTGCTTCAACAGAGCAGTTGCCCGTAATTTTCGTTTTCCAGGACAACGGATATGGGATTTCAGTGCCGAAAAAAGACCAGACTGCCAACCGGAAAGTAGCCAACAACTTTTCAGGGTTTAAAAACCTGCGGATTTTTCATTGCAACGGAAAAGATGTCTTTGATTCAATCAATATAATGACTGAGGCAAAAAGGTGGGTTGTGGAAAATCAGCTTCCTTGCATTGTCCAGGCAAATTGTATAAGAATTCATTCCCACTCCAATTCCGACAGGCACGACCTTTACCGGAACGATGCCGAGCTCAATTATGTACAGGAATCGGATCCATTGGCTAAGTTCAAAAGGATGCTTGTACGCTATGAAAGATTTTCATCGGAAGAAATCAAAATTATTGAAGACAAAGCCAAGGAAGAACTCAAAGTTGCCCACCGAAATGCGATGGCATCACCAGATCCTGACCCGGCCTCAATTTATGATTTCGTGATGCCGGAAGCTTATCCCGCGTCAAAGTATCCGGAAGGTTTGCACAACGACAATGGAGAGAAGAAAAAACTCATTGAAGCTTTAAACGAAACCCTAAAAGCCGAGTTTCGCCACAATCCCAATACCTTTATTTGGGGTCAGGATATGGCCAACAAAGATAAAGGGGGGATTTTCAATGTTTCGAAAGGGTTACAAAAGGAATTTGGTTCCGGAAGGGTATTTAATGGTCCGATTGCTGAAGATTTTATTACTGGAACAGCCAATGGAATGTCCCGTTATGATCAGAAAATCAGGATTGTAGTCGAAGGGGCGGAGTTTGCCGATTACTTCTGGCCGGCAATGGAACAATATGTAGAGATGACCCAGGAATACTGGCGAACGAATGGTGCTTTTAGTCCCAATGTGACCATTCGCTTAGCATCCGGCGGGTATATAGGAGGCGGGTTGTACCATTCACAAACTACTGAAGGTACTCTTGCAACATTTCCGGGTATCCGGATTGTATATCCTTCTTTTGCCGATGATGCAGCCGGTTTGTTGCGGACCTGCATCAGGTCGAAAGGCCCCACACTGTTTCTTGAACCAAAAGCACTCTACAATTCGCCTGTTGCATCCACATCCATTCCCGATGATTTTGAAGTACCTTTTGGAAAAGCAAGAATAAGACGTAATGGAACTGATTTAACTATTGTTACTTATGGGAATACAACTCACCTATCGCTTAAAGCAGCGGAAAAACTTGGAACCGAAGGTTATCAGGTTGAAGTGATCGATATCCGCTCCTTGATTCCCTTGGATAAAGAAACAATCCTTAATTCTGTGAAAAAGACAGGGCGGGTCTTGGTTGTACATGAAGATAAGGTTTTTGGAGGTTTTGGTGGCGAATTGGCCGGAATAATTGGCGAAGAGGCATTTGAATATCTTGATGCCCCCGTTCGCAGGGTGGGTTCTGCTTTTACACCTGTTGGTTTTAACCGGATTCTCGAAGCAGCCATTTTAATCAACGATACGAAAATTTATAAGGCAGCGTTGGAGCTGTTAAAATATTAATCTATTATTTTTTTGATTTTAATTATTCGAGTATGAATAAGATAGGGCTCTTTTACAGTTATAATTCAAAAAAAACGGCAAAAATTGCCGGCATAATCCATAACAACTTTACCACGGACGATGTACAGCTTGTCGATGTTGACACAATTAATAGTGGCAATTTTCCGGATTTCGACAATATGATCGTAGGAGTCCCTACGTGGTTTGATGGTGAGCTCCCCAATTACTGGGACGAATTGTTGCCTGCCCTTGAGGATATCGATTTCACTTCCAAAAAAATTGCCATTTTCGGTTTGGGTGATCAAAAGGGATATCCTGAAAACTTTTGTGATGCCATCGGGATTATGGCCTTGTTTTTTGAAGAAAAGGGGGCGCAGATTGTTGGAAAAATACCACTGGATGGTTATACTTTTGAAACTTCCAAAGCTGTCAGGAACGGTGAATTTTTAGGCTTACCACTTGATCAGGAGAACCAATCACGGCTTACAGCCGGACGAATTGAAAATTGGGTTATAAACCTTAAAAACGAATTTTATTGACATTCAATAAGATAGTCGCATTTTTATCCCATTTTTTTAATAGTCATTATTTTATAATTTTGTCAGCATTCAACTCTTTGTTTTATGCTTAGGATAATTCGCGACTTAATTATTATTGCCATACTCATTTTCGCCATTTATTTATTTGCAAAAACGCAGACTTACAACTCAAGGTACTGGCCCAAAGAGATTAAAATCCGGGATATAGGCTTGAATAGCATAGATTCTGTGATAGTTCAGAATGATACTGCCTTGATACCTGTTAATTATATGGGGTCAATTGATTTTCGCGATATAAATCCTGAAAAAAGGAAAGACCTTTTTATTCAATTTTTATTACCTGCCATTGTAATTACACGTGAACGGCTATTGGATGACCTTCACCACATTGAATTTCTCGAAGAAAGGATCAGCAAAAAGAAAAAAGTTGCGAAGGTCGATTCTGTTTTTCTTTCGGAAATAAAATTAAAGTATGAGGCAGATTCTCTCCAGGAATTGAAAAAACGGATATACCCTCATCCGGTCAGTATGGCACTTACCCAGGCGATTCTTGAATCGGGTTGGGGAACTTCGGGAATTTTCAGGAAAGGAAACAATATTTTTGGGATCATGTCTTTTTCGGGCGATGATTCCCGATACAAAATCCGTTTCCCCGATGGTAACGTTAAACGTTATATCCGTACCTATGAATCAGTAATTGCTTCAATTGAGGATTATTACCTTTTGATATCCAAGGTCTCCTCCTACAAAAAATTCAGACAGAAAAGATGGAATGGGGCATCTTCTTCAGAGTTGTTCAAATACATCAACAGTTATCACGAATCCGACCAATACATCGGCATGGCACATTCGATCATCGATAGCAACAACCTGGAACATTACGATAACATCGCAATATCATCTAAATATCTGCAATACACCACATTATTTTCATTTTTGAAAAAATTGCCCTAATGGTAATCAATTGTTAATATTTTGATAATCAACATTTGCATGCCTTCATGACTTGTATCTTATATATTTGCCGGATATAAAATTTTGAATTATGAGAATGAAAATTAAAAAGACGATCGCTATAGTTGCCCATGACAACCGCAAAAAAGACATGGCAGAATGGGTTGGTTACAACTGGAAGGAACTGGCACACCATTCGCTGGTCTGTACGGGTACTACAGGTAAAATGGTGGCAGATACGATCAATCTGAAATGTAAAGAGAACGATGCAATGCCACCACAGGTAACATGCCTAAAATCGGGTCCTTTAGGCGGTGACCAGCAATTGGGGGCAATGATCTGCGAAGGAAGTATCGATATGCTGATCTTTTTCTGGGATCCAATGCAACCTCAGCCTCACGATGTTGACGTAAAAGCTTTACTGAGGATCGCTGTTTTGTACAATATTCCAACGGCCTCAAATCGTTCAACAGCCGATTTTATGATCTCTTCACCGTTGTTCCATCTTGATTATAAGCCTATTATAAAGGATTATACTCCATATATGACACGGAATATTGACGTATAATCAAATGCTTCTTATTTTGTCTTACTCGTTTTTTCTGGAGATGGATTAAACTTAATCGACACTGAATTAATACAATAGCGTAATCCGGTGGGAGGGGGGCCATCTTCAAAAACATGTCCAAGATGGGCTTCGCAATTGGCACAAGTGATCTCGGTTCTGACCATTCCGTAACTTTTATCGGTAATAATATTGATTGATTTCAAGTCAGTAACATCGCTGAAACTTGGCCATCCGCAACCCGATTTGAATTTTGAACCCGAATCAAAAAGGAGTGCGCCACAATTTGAGCAGGTATAAAACCCTTTCTCATAAAAATCATAATATTGCCCCGTAAAAGCGCGTTCAGTCCCCTTTTTTCGCGTTACTTCATATTGGAGCGGGCTCAACTCTTTCTCCCAGGCGTCGTCTGTTTTTACCACCTTTGGGGCAACTCGTTGTTCTTTCAACTTTTTCGTGCGGATATCGTCCTGTGCCATAACCTTAAATATTAGGATTGAGAAAAAAGCAATGATTATAATGAGTGAGATTCTTGTCTTCATATCTGAATTATTTTATCATTAAAACGGATTCTGACAAGTAATGTTTCAAATAAACCCATTTTTGAAAATGAATGCCGGATGATAACAAGTGTCCCGGTGACTATTATTCATTTAAATGGTCACCGGGTCATTGATTTAGATTTTCGAATTCCTATCGGGTTTTACATTCTTAAAAATTCGGGCCTCCGGTATCCCACCAAAGTCGGGTGCTGATCTTATCGGGGCCACCCAGGAAGGTTGTGGCTTCAGCAACAGCTTTCGCATTACTCGACCTTTCTCCGTTTGTAAATGGCATCCTTTTGATAAAATCGTCAGCAGCAATAATTCCCCATTCGGCATTGCTATCATTACGAGCATTGTAAGGTAGTTTGGGATAGCCTGTCCGACGGAAGTCCACCCATGCTTCGAGTGAGTTCGATACACCATCGATCCATTTTTGGGTTATAATTTTCTCCAATTTCAGCTCTTTGCTGTCGGCATCACTCCAGGCCACTGTAATTGTGGACCGCGTTTTAAAATTATTCCTTGCTTCCAGAGGATCTATGTAATCGATGGGTTTGTTGGTTGAATTGGCCAGATAGGCATCCACACCACTTGCGCCCCAATCTTCGAATGAGGATCTTACCCCGTTTTCATAATTGGTTTTTGCATCTCCTGCCCCTGCCCAGCCCCTAAGTGAAGCTTCGGCTTTGAGAAAATGTACTTCGGCTGCGGTCATGTACCTCCTGTAGGTTACGGACTTGAAATTTTCGGCAATTTTGGAATAAGGCACCCGTTGATCTTTTGTCGCCAAAAATGCACCACTTCTGACCCCTTTATAAGGATAATCGGGATGCTCGGGATAAAGGGTATTATCTTTGGCAGGGGCAAATAACTGCGAAATCCTGCCATCTTTTAGGCCGACCAGAAAAGATTCCATCGCGGCATCCATGCAAGTATCGTCCCATTCATAACTTATCATTGCGATGGGTAGAAGATTTCCCAGCAACGAAGTTCTAAAATTATCGGCATTGCTCAATATTAACCCACCGGGATCAGCCATGGCTTTCTCACCCTGTATTTTAGCTATTGCTGGTGCCACCTTCGACAAACGGATAGCCAGCCTTAACCGCATGGAATTGACCAATCTAATCCATTTATACATATCGCCTTTGTAACTTGGGTCGAACCTTGCAAAGGCTTTGTATTCTTTATTGGCAGTAAAATCCGTTTGAATGGAATCCAATTGTTGAAAAAATAAATTGTACAAATCGGACTCTTTATCATACGGAACTGATGAAACAGCGGTTCCATATTTTGAGTAAATAACAGGGCCATGGAAAGTCGTCAATTTTGACATTGCAAGTATCCTGATAAATTTTGCCCAGGTTGCATAAAGTGGTAAATTGTTCTCTTTTGACAATTGGATCAACTTTTTTGTCGGTGCCATTACACCTCCATAAATCCCGTCCCAATAACTGTTCCAGGTAATGTAATAGGTAGTGTTGTTTACACCTCCAATATAGGGTTCAGGACAGGCAAGATGGCGTGCATAAGTATCCTGGACGAGGTTTTCATCAATCTGGGAACCAGACAGGTTATACAAAAGTCCTGAAAACGAGGAACCAACAAGGTTATAATCCTGTTGGAGCATTTCGTTAGAAATGTTGTTGGGATTTTGATTCTCGGTCACAAATTTTTTTGTACAAGAGATTAAAATACAAATAATTAGCAATGATATTGAAATATTTTTCATATCTGTTGAATATTAGAATGTAACCTTTAAACTGAACCCATATGACCTCGTGGAAGGAAGAGAGAAAACTTCATTCGATTGCATGGAATTATTTGTGCTCATGGCCTGTTCGGGATCAAATGGGGCTTTTTTGTAAAAGAAGAATAAATTCCTGCCAATCAGCGAAAACGAGGCTTCTTTAACCGGTAACTTAAACTTATTGACATTCAGGTTATAACCCAATACCAATTGCCCCAAACGGATATTCGTCCTTGAATAGACATAAGGTTCCATAATCCTGTTCCTGTCTCCGATTGAAGAATAATAGACTACCGGATCAATAGAAGTGATGGAAGTCGTTCCCTGTATTGCATTGATCGGAATAGAACCAGCGGCTCGTGCATCGGCACTTCTTTTGCTTACACCATAGGCGTCAAGAAAAGCCTCTGTTTTTGAGAAGGCAACGCCACCAAATTTACCATTGATCAATAGGTTGATATAGAGGTTTTTATAAGTAATGGTATTGTTCCACCCCAAAGTCCAGTCGGGATTTGCATTTCCAACTTTCGTTGGACTTTCAGCTTTGGTCGGAACCCCATTCGAATCAAGAATAATCTGGCCGGCATCGTTCCTCGCGAACTGATAAACATACACGTCGTTAAAGGATCCACCTGCCTTGGTAATTGAGATAAATCCTTCGTCATATCCACCAGTCTGATAATCAGGCTCAGAGGCAATCAATTCTACAATCTTATTTTTATTGGCGGCAAAATTCAGAGACGATTTCCAACTTGCGTTATTTCTTTTTAATGGTTCTGTATCGATTGTAAGTTCGCCCCCTTTGTTTGTAATCTTTCCCGCATTCACATAATAATAGGTATATCCTGAACCTGAAGGTGCACCCAATGCAAGGAATTGGTTCGTGCTGACATTATTGTACCATGTAAAATCCAAACCCAAACGATTGTTGAAGAATTTCATCTCGGTGCCCAATTCGTTCGCTGTGATGATCTCTGGTTTCAGGTTTGCAAAAGGCATTTGAGTACTTTGATTGATCCCTGCAGGCCCATCGGGGCCACCTGTACCACTAATTGTATTCCATGGCGTTACCACATCAAAGGGCACTTCGTTGGCTGTGTTTGACCATGAGCCCCGGATTTTCGCAAAAGAGACAAACGAAGGTAGCTTAACCATTTGACTTACCAGGACTGAAAGGCCAAAAGCCGGATAAAAATAG
>JBAXWR010000165.1:0-16280 GCA_037128295.1 Mariniphaga sp. | reverse complement strand
AAGTAGCGGGGACAGGACTCGAACCTGTGACCTCCGGGTTATGAGCCCGACGAGCTACCAACTGCTCTACCCCACAATATATTTTTGTATATGAACGTCTTATCTTTAAGAGGGTGCAAAGATAGATATTCTTATTGAAGAATCAAAATGATTGTGAAAAATAAATCAAAGAATTTAGTTTTGACTTTTATTTTTTGGGAATCCTGAAATTTTCATGTAAGTTTGAAAACTATTGAAAAATTGATTCAATGTCAAGAGAGAGAAAACGGGACAAGATAAAAAAATTATTTCAGAACCCTTATCGGATTGTGATCTTTAATGATCTTAATCTTCATATAATCAAACAGATACGTTTTAATGCGCGGACTTTTGTGATGGCATTTGTTTTTGGTGTAATCTTCATTATTGTGGCGGTTACAATGTTAATTGCTTTTACTGCATTACGGGAATACATTCCTGGTTATCCGACAGGTAAAATGAGGCAGATGCTGATCAACAATGTTCTTGTTGTTGATTCGCTTGAAACGGAGATACAAAGAAGAGATCGTTATTTTAATGATTTTAGGGCAATGCTTGCCGGTGAAACACCTGTTACTGATACTACTTTAAAGCGAGGGGTAGTGCCAAGGCCTGATCAGATCGAATTTAAAAAATACAACAATGACAGCCTTTTTAAAAATGAAATTGCAAGGGAGCAATTAAACCTTGGTATTAATTCAGGTGCTGCGAGGGGAGGCTTGGCTGGACTGCTGTTTTTCCCTCCGATCAATGGATTGGTAACCAGCAGATACAATGCAGGCGAAGGTCATTTTGGTGTCGACATCGTTGGAAAAATGAACTCCCGGATCTCTGCAGCCCTGGATGGAACAGTGGTTTTTTCCGGTTGGACAATCGATACCGGATATGTAATCTATGTTCAGCATGAACAAAATCTGATAACAATCTATCGCCATAACTCCGAATTGCTTAAAATTCAAGGCGATAAAGTCAGGGCGGGTGAGGCGATAGCCATCATGGGAAATTCTGGAAAAGAGACAACTGGACCCCACTTGCATTTCGAAATGTGGTTAAGTGGTTCATCGATCAATCCTGAAGATTACATCAAGTTTTAACACATGAAAAATATTGCGATACTCGGTTCGACTGGATCAATAGGACAACAGGCACTTGATGTTATTGATAATTATCCCGATAAATTTAGAGTTGAGGTACTCACTGCCAACAATAATGTGGACCTGCTCATCCGGCAAGCTAAAAAATTTCATCCCAATGTTGTCGTAATTGCCAACGAAGAAAAATATCATATTGTAAATAAAGCACTTGCCAATGAAAATGTAAAAGTTTATGCTGGCTTGTCTGCCTTGGCTCAGGTTGTTGAAATGGGTACTATTGATTTGGTCCTTACAGCTATGGTGGGATACTCGGGTCTTATTCCAACGATCAATGCGATCAAAGCAAAAAAGCAAATTGCATTGGCTAATAAAGAGACCCTTGTTGTTGCAGGAGACCTGATCAACAAACTGGCGACCGAAAACAATGTAGATATTTTACCTGTCGATTCTGAGCATTCTGCGATTTTTCAATGCTTAGCTGGGGAGTATATGAACCCGGTCGAAAAGATCCTCCTGACCTGTTCCGGCGGCCCTTTTTTTGGCTGGAGCATAGGGTCTATTTCTGGTGTAAGAGCCAAAGATGCACTTAAACACCCAAATTGGGACATGGGTGCTAAAATAACTATCGATTCGGCAACATTGATGAACAAGGGTTTTGAAGTGATCGAGGCAAAATGGCTCTTTGGGTTAAAACCTGAACAAATAGAGGTAGTTGTACATACACAAAGTATCATTCATTCGATGGTGCAATTTTGTGACGGATCGATCAAAGCACAGCTTGGACTTCCAGACATGCGACTGCCTATTCAGTATGCCTTTAGCTTTCCCGAAAGGTTGACAAATCAGTACCCTAGGCTAAATTTTGCCGATTTCCCAATCTTAACATTTGCTGCTCCTGATACCAAAATTTTTCGTAATCTTGCACTTGCATATGAAGCACTTGAAAGAGGTGGTAATCTTGCCTGTATTTTGAATGCATCAAATGAAGTTGTGGTTGAGGCCTTCCTTAATGGTAGGATCTCTTTCCCAACTATTTGGCGTGTCAATGAGCAAATTATGCAACATTCTTCTTTTGTCAGGAATCCCACACTTGCTGACTATATTGAGACCGATCGCGAGGCTCGAACCCGCACATTGGAAATTGTGGGTAAATTGTAATTAAATTATTGATATTATTATACTTATGGTTATTCTTATTAAAGCAGCTCAATTAATTCTTTCCCTCTCAATACTTGTCATTATTCACGAATTTGGCCATTTTATATTTTCAAAAGCCTTTAAATGCAGGGTCGAGAAATTTTATCTTTTCTTCGATCCATGGTTCTCACTTTTCAAATTTCAAAAAGGTGAAACCGAGTATGGCATAGGATGGCTTCCATTGGGGGGTTATGTGAAAATCTCCGGAATGATCGATGAGTCAATGGATAAAGAACAAATGAAGTTGCCTGCCGAACCCTGGGAATTTCGTTCCAAACCTTCGTGGCAAAGGCTTATTATCATGATTGGGGGTGTTTTGTTTAACCTTATCCTTGCCGTTTTACTTTATTCTGCGGTTCTTTTTGTTTGGGGTGAACAGTATCTTCCTACAAAAAATGCAAAATATGGGATCTCCGTTAGCGAAACGGGAAAAGAGTTGGGTCTCAAAAATGGTGATAAAATAATTTCCGTTGATGGCATTGAGGTTGAAGATTTCAACAAAATAGTGGCAACCATTGTCCTTAACGGAGCCAAAACGATTGAAGTACAACGTAACGAGGAGAAGGTCGTTGTTCCTGTAAAAAATGAGATTATTCCTAAGTTGTTAAAAGACAAATTTATCATCTCTTTAAGGATTCCCTATTCGTGCAATATTGTCGGATTCGGTAAGGAATCACCGGCGAGGGATGCGGGACTTGAAATCGGCGATGAAATCATGTCCATTAATGGTTCCGGTTTCCAATATTACGACCAGTTTACCGATACCCTCACCGCGTCCAAAGAAAAGACAATCAGCCTTTTGATCAAGCACAAAGGAACTGAGAAAACAGTTTCGGTAAGTATTGGAAAAAGTGGCGTTCTGGGGATTCAGCGGGATTATTTAATTGAAGGTCTTTTTGACTTTAAAACAATTAGTTATAGTTTTTTTGAATCATTCCCTGCGGGAGTATCAAAAGGATATCACGCTGTTGGCAACTATTTGAAGCAGTTTAAGTTGCTTTTTGCCCCCGAAACAAAGGCCTATGAATCTTTGGGTGGTTTTATTGCAATCGGAAATATTTTCCCAAGTGTTTGGGATTGGGAATCATTTTGGAATCTTACTGCCTTTCTTTCTATTATACTGGCGGTTATGAATATCCTGCCTATTCCGGCACTTGATGGTGGACATGTTCTGTTCCTCCTTTTCGAAATCATTACTGGCCGCAAACCTAGTGACAAGTTTCTCGAATATGCCCAGATCGTTGGCATGGTCATACTTTTTTCACTGCTAATCTATGCGAATGGAAACGATATTTGGAAATGGTATTCCACCAAATTTTAGATAATCAAACAATTAGAAGAATATTTTTATCTCATATCAGCCCTGTACATGCAATTGTACAGGGCTTTTTATTATTCAGTTTTTCTTACTTTGTCATTTTCAAAAGGTGTCTTTCCAATCGTTTATTTTTTAAATTTGTTGTTGTTAATCTAATAATAGGAATATGTACGGAAAAATGGAGGAACACCTCTCGAAGGAACTCTCAAACATCAAAGAAGCTGGTCTTTTTAAAGGGGAACGGATCATTGTTTCTTCCCAGGATGCAAAAATAACTTTGGATTCCGGTAAAGAAGTATTGAATTTTTGCGCCAATAATTACCTGGGACTTTCAAACCATCCTGAATTAATTGCTGCTGCCAAAGGTGCTCTCGACACACATGGTTTTGGTATGTCATCGGTTAGGTTTATATGTGGAACGACCGACCTTCATAAAACGCTTGAAAAAAAAATAGCAGAGTTTTTTGGAACTGAAGATACGATCTTATATGCTGCTTGTTTTGATGCAAATGGCGGCGTTTTCGAACCTTTATTTTCAGAGGAAGATGCGATCATTTCCGATTCCCTTAACCATGCTTCGATTATTGATGGGGTAAGGCTTTGTAAAGCACGCCGTTTACGGTACAACAATGCCGATATGAACGATCTTGAGGTTCAATTGCAGAATTCACAGTATGCCAGGTTCAGGATTGTAGTAACTGATGGTGTCTTTTCGATGGATGGGAATGTCGCCCCATTGGATGAAATTGTTGCCTTGGCCAAGAAGTACGATGCCCTGGTGATGGTTGACGAGTGTCACTCTGCTGGGGTTGTTGGTGAAACTGGAAGGGGTGTCACCGAGAAATTTAATGTTCGGGGTCAGGTTGAAATCATAACCGGAACTCTTGGAAAAGCTTTTGGTGGAGCGGTAGGTGGGTTTACAACCGGAAAGAAAGAGATTATAGCCATGTTGCGCCAAAGGTCGAGGCCGTACCTTTTTTCAAACTCAATTCCACCAGCAGTTGTCGGTGCAGGGATAAGAATGTTTGAAATGATGACCGAGACGACTGAACTTCAGGATCGCTTACACCGCAATACGGACCATTTCGTAACGAAAATCAGGCAGGCAGGTTTTGATATAAAACCTACTAAATCAGCAATATGTGCTGTAATGCTGTATGATGCCAGGTTGGCGCAGGAGTTTGCCAGTCGTTTGCTTGGAGAAGGCATTTATGTGATTGGCTTTTATTATCCTGTTGTGCCGCAGGGGCAGGCACGGATTAGGGTGCAACTTTCTGCAGCTCATAGCATTGCCAATATTGACACGGCGATAAATGCATTTATTAAGATCGGTAAGGAACTGAATGTTGTGAAATAATTCTACAGCAGGATTTGGCACTAAACAAAGTGGGACCACCCTTAATAGCTGGTAGAGTGGTACTTCTTATAAATTGTAAACCGGCTTAATCAAAAGGAGGAATTGACTATGTATGCGTTTTACAAAAATGTTACCATTAATGTTGCAAATGAAACCTTTGGAACCGGATGGCTTCCGCCCATGCCCGATTTGCGCGACTATTCAGCAGATGAACCGGAAATAAAACTGATGTCCAAGAAGTTGGGCTTGACAACCAAAGCAGAAACTGCAATACCTGAAAAAATCGATTTGAGAAAGTGGTGTACTCCTGTTGAGAATCAGGGTACTATCGGTTCATGCTCCGCCCATGCCGGAACTGCAATGGTCGAGTATTTTCAGAAAAGGGCAAATGGCACATACATACCGGCTTCGCGCCTTTTTCTATATAAAACTACCCGTAATTTAATGCAGGTAACCGGAGATACAGGGGGATGGTTAAGAAGTGTAATGGCCGCACTTGCGCTTTGCGGTGTTGCTCCTGAGAAATACTGGCCATATAAAATCGAGGATTTCGACAAGGAACCGCCAGCTTTTATCTATGCTATAGCCGATAATTACGAAGCTTTGAAGTACTTCTGCCATGATTCTGCAAAAGCCAAAGTCGCTCCTGATGCAGTTCTCGCTTCCGTTAAAAAGTATCTGGCAGCAGGAATTCCTTCAATGTTCGGATTCTGGGGATTCAATTCAATCAATAATACCGAAACACCCGGTGGGATTCCTTATCCTTGTCCTGGTGAAAGTGCCCAATGGGGTCATGCGATAATGACGGTCGGATATGATGATACAAAAAAAATTAAGAACACCCTTTGCGGCACAGAAACAACCGGGGCTTTACTGATCCGTAACTCATGGGGAACGGTATGGGGAGAAAAGGGATATGGCTGGTTACCTTACGATTACGTCCTTAATAAATTGGCAGTTGACTTCTGGTCCATATTGGGGATGGAATGGCTCGACACGAAGAATTTCGGGCTCTAAACCTTATTTTTTGTAAGTCGTTGAATCATGGACTATATGTGTTTTGATAAAAAAGGCCTTAATTCATAGTGATGATTAAGGCCTTTTTTTGTAAGAAAGTCCATACTAAGAATCGGCGTGACCAGCGATTGGAAAATCGCTGGTTTATAAACGGATGTTAATTTTAAAAAGGTGATCAATCCATAAATGAAAGGTTCTTTTTCGATAACTGGCCGATCAGCTTTTCGCGGTACATTTCCGAAACAATGAGTTTATGTTTGCCAATTATGGCCATATTACCTTCAATATGATCAATTTTTTGAAGGTTGATCAGAAATGACCTGTGTATTTTTTCAAAGAAATACCCATTCAGTTTCTCTTCCCAGTTTTTCAGGGTTTCGTGTGTTGTGAGCTTCTTGTCGGTACAATAAACAGATGTATAATCGCCACAAGCTTCCACAAAAAGGATTTCGTTCAAATCGATCTGATAGATCCGTTTATCGGCTCTGATTGTAATCTTTCGGATCATGGGAGTTGCTTCCGGGGTTTTGAGCCGTTCTTTTACCTTGTTCAACGATTTGCAAAAGCGTTCAAAGGAAATTGGTTTGAGTAAAAAGTCAACCACCTCAAGATCAAATCCTTCAACAGCATATTGAGGATAAGCGGTCGTAACAACAACAAGCGGTGGTTTGACCAAAGTCCTGAGAAAACTTAGACCTGACATTCCCGGAAGGTTAATGTCCAAAAACATCAGGTCTATACTGTTATGATCTAAAAAAGTTTGAGCCTGGAACGGATCTCCAAATGAACCGCACAAAAGTACATCGTGGCAATGTGACAAGTGATGTTCAATAATCTCGCGTGCCGCAGGCTCGTCTTCAATAATAATGCATGTTAATGTCATACAGATGATTACAATTTAACAGTCAATTCTACAATATATAAACCACCCTCCTTTTTGGTGGTAAGCAAATGTTGGTCAGGGTACAATATTTCTAACCTTTTACTCAGGTTTTTTAATCCAATCCCACCTTTTTTTTCAAGCGGGTTTTCACGTGGGGCAATGTTGTTTTTCGAGAAAAACCGGAGTTGGCCATCTTTGTAACTGATTTCGATAACGATTGACCCATCATGGATTCCAACACCGTGTTTAAAGCAATTTTCGGCAAGGGGCAAAAGAAGCAATGGAGCTATAAGGGTTTCTCCAAAGTCGCCTGTAATATTCAGGGATATCTTTGTTGTTGAAGTGTTAATCCGTTCCTTTTGTAATGCGAAATAGGTTTTGATAATTTCGACTTCCTTCTCAAGCGAAATCAGGTCACTTGAAGTATCGTAAAGTACATATCTTAAAAAATCAGACAATTGTAAGACTACATCCTTTGTCCGGTCGTCGCCCTTTACCGCCATTGAATAAATTGTATTGAGATTGTTGAAAAGAAAATGAGGATTAATCTGTTCCTTTAATGCCGATAATTCATGTTGCGTCTTTTCCTGTTTCTCGATCAGCATCATCCCATATTGGCCAAGAAGAAAAACAATTGTTGTGATGGCCATGTATGCTGCAATAATGAGGATCAATTCCCAGATCCTAAACCACGAAATATAGAAAAAACTTGGGAAAATCAGGTCAATTCCATAATCAAACAGAGCAAAATTCATTACCCCGGCAACACAGGCAAGAAGTATAGAATAAAAAAAATAAATTCCCCATTTTCCGATTGATAAATACTTGTTTACCAATAGGTTAAAATTAAGATAAACTGCAGCGATAATCGTGATATGAAAAACAAGGACATAAAGGAAGTTATCGAGGAAATATCCAAAAAGGAGAGCAATCACAAGGTTATCTTCATTGGGGTGAAATATCCCAACGGCACAATAGGCCAATAATAGAACAAACAGGGCAGTGACAGCTCTTTTGATCCATATTTTTACATTTTTGACCATCCAGATAAATGGCAGTAAAAGAACAAAAAGGATCACATTATTGATCAAAAAGACATTGACCCAAGTTAGTTCCAGTCCATCAAGGACATAACCAGATTCTACCCCCCGACTGAAAAAGGAATTGAACAGGTTGAAGGAGATAACCCAAAACAGGATATGCAGGAGATTAACCAGGTTCATTTTAATTTTTATCGATTTCATGGCTGTTTAGTTTAAATGGTTTAACTCCAATTTGGCCTGTTGGTTATCCCAATTGATAAAACGGGGTTGATCGCCATAACGTTCAATCATCTTTGTCAGGTCTTCGCTTGAAGCGGTCAACATTAACCTTTTTACTTCATTGACATAGTGGTAGTTCACCCTGACCCTCTTTTTTTCGATCATTTCCTTCATGCAATCGGCTCCTAACCACGAAAGTTTCATTTGGCGATTGATCATCGAAACCCGGGCCAAGGTATGTACCTCCATAAAACTGTTTGCAGCTAGTTTACTTTTAAGTAAGGCTTCTTTATTTCTTGGTGAGAAATCGGCATAAAGTGCGTTATTTACACGGAACAATACTACCTTAAAATCGTAACTTGTTGAATCAGAAAGCGGAGATAATTTAGCAACATAAAAATTCTCTGCCTTATAGGTTGTAGAATCTTCACCTTGTTTATTCTTTACAACCCACTTTCCAATGTACTGTTTGATCGTCCAGGTTGATGTTGTGTCGATCTTGTCCCAGATCTCCGAATTTGCCTGTGCTGAATCTTTGGAGGCCTTTAAAGGTTTGGCCATCCATAAGCCTTCAACTTTTGGTTCGAGTACAATTTTGTTTTCCATGTAGAATGGATTTAGCGAGCAGATCATAAAAAAATCGTCGCATCCCATAAAAGTCAATAGGATAACTAATAAGGGCAAAAACTTTTTGTGTTTCATACCGTGTGGTTTTTTAATTATGGGAGCGAAGGTAAACGGTACCATTTTCCGGGCACAATTATTTCGATAAGATGGCTATAAATATCGACAAAAAAAGTTGATAAAAAAACAAAAGCAGGCCAATTAATGACCTGCTTCTATAAGTATTTGCAATTCAGTTATTTAACTACTACATTGATAATCTTGTTGGCTACGATAATAATTTTGGCAATTGTTTTGCCTTCAATCCATTTTGTCGTATGGTCATGACCAAGAACCGCTTTCTCAATTTTATCTGTTGGTAAATCAACCGGTAATGAAAGTTTAAACCGAACTTTCCCATTAAAGGAGACTGGATAGTCAAAGGCCTCTTCAATGAGGTAGGAAGCTTCGAAAACCGGCCATTTATGATAACTTAAAACTGCATGATTACCATGTAATTCCCAAAGTTCTTCGGCAAGATGGGGTGCGAAAGGTGCCAAAAGCTGGAAGAAGGTGACGGCTGTGTCACGGGTTACTTTTCCAACTTTATAACAATGGTTTGTAAATACCATCATCTGCGAAATTGCAGTATTGAATTTCATGTCCTCAATATCATCTCCAACTTTGCGAATGGTCTGATGGAGGATTTTCAAGGTTTCCTTGCTTTCTTCTCCTTCAGTGATATTTTCCATTTCGCCGAAAAAGGCGACGACCCTGCGCAAAAAATTATAGACTCCCTTGACACCGTTTTCAGTCCATGGCTTGGTTGCGTCCAACGGCCCGATAAACATTTCGAACAACCTTAAAGAATCTGCACCATAGCCTTGAACAACATCGTCAGGATTGACAACATTTTTCAGAGATTTTGACATCTTGGCAACGATCTGACGAAGCTCTTCACCAGTCGCAATGTTGAAATATTTTCCATCACGTTCTTCAACCTGATCAGATGGTACCTTGGAACCCGAAGTCGTTTCATAGGCAAAAGCCAGGATCATCCCCTGATTGAACAATTTCTGGAAGGGTTCATTGGTCGAAACGATCCCAAGATCGTAAAGGACTTTATGCCAGAAACGGCTGTAAAGTAAGTGTAATACAGCGTGTTCTGCCCCACCAACATAAAGGTCAACAGGCATCCAGTAATTTTCAGCTATTTTGCTGAAAGGCTCATGATCGTTTTTTGGATCAGTAAACCTCAGATAGTACCAGCATGAACCGGCCCATTGCGGCATCGTATTGGTTTCGCGCCTTCCTTTCCGCCCGTTCTCATCTGTCACCAAAAGCCAATCACCAGCATTCGAAAGGGGGGATTCGCCTGAATCGCCTGGAAGATACTTTTCAACTTCGGGTAGTGCCAATGGTAATTCATTGTCATTTAACACACTAACCTCACCATCTTCCCAATGGATTACAGGGAACGGCTCACCCCAATATCTTTGACGACTAAACAGCCAATCGCGCAATTTATAATTGATGGTCGATTTTCCCAGGTCATTCGATTCGAGCCAATTGGTAACTGTCTGAATTCCCTCCTCTTTAGAGAGACCATTAATATCTATCCCAATTTCTTTGTTGGAAGAATTGATATACACGCCATCTTCAGTCCAGCAGGCTTCACCGGCCAGGACTTTCCCGCGCAATTCCTCATCGGCTTTTTTGGGATCAAGGATGCAAATAATTGGAATATTAAAAGTCTGGGCGAACTCAAAGTCACGTGTATCGTGCGCAGGAACAGCCATGATTGCACCAGTACCGTAACCCATTAATACATAGTCTGCTACCCAAATTTGGATTTTTGCCCCATTGATCGGGTTGATGGCATGGCAACCCGTGAAAACACCTGTTTTTTTCTTCGCAAGGTCGGTCCGGTCAAGATCGCTTTTTAAGGCCGATTGATGGATATAATCCTTAACGGCCTCATTCTGGCCAGGAGTCGTTATTTCATTTACCAGTTCATGTTCCGGGGCGACAACCATATAGGTTGCACCAAACAATGTATCAGGACGGGTGGTGTAAACCTTTAGTTTTTTATCGCTCCCTTCAATCTGGAAATTGACCTCCGCTCCAGTCGAACGGCCAATCCAGTTGCGCTGCATATCTTTGACACCTTCAGGCCAGTCGAGCTGATCCAAACCCGCTAACAATCGTTCAGCATAATGAGGAATGCGCAACATCCACTGTTTCAAATACCTACGTTCCACATCCTTTGTGCCGCATTTTTCATGCGAACCATCGTTGAGGACCTCTTCGTTGGCACAAACCGTTTTACAATTGCGGCAATACCATACCTGGGCATTGTCATAATAGGCTAAACGTTTCGTGGATCTGTATGTCTGAATGGCGGAAGCACCCTGGATTTTAACTTCTTCCGGTATGGGTAATTCACGGATATCCCTGCCTTTGTTTTGCTCATGATCGAACCACGTATTGAACAACCGGATAAAAATCCATTGGGTCCACTTAAAGTAGTTTGGGTCAGTGGTGTTGATCTCTCGCTCCCAGTCATAACTTAACCCTAAGGATTGAATCTGCCGGCGAAAGGTATCACAATTCTTTTGAGTAGTTATGGCAGGATGCGTACCGGTTTGAATGGCATATTGCTCTGCCGGCAACCCAAAAGCATCCCAACCCATTGGATGAAGCACATTAAAACCTTTTGTCCTCTTATAACGGCAAATAATATCGGTTGCGGTATAACCTTCGGGATGGCCTACATGAAGTCCTGCCCCTGAAGGGTAAGGGAACATGTCGAGGCAATAGAATTTGGGTTTGGAAAAATCGGTTTCCGATTTGAATGTGTTGTTAGTGGCCCAGTATTGCTGCCATTTCTTTTCTATCTCTTTGAAATTGTAATCCATCTTTGAGGGCGTGTTCGTTCATTTTCAATTGAGCTGCGAAATTAACGCTTTATTTGCTCTCAAATCCGGCGGGACCTAAGAATTGCGTAAAAAAATCGTTATCAAAGCGGTTAATGCAAAATTTGGGTAGGTTTTATAATGTGTTTAAAGAATGGTTCATGAAATTGCTGCAACTGCAAAAGTCCATGTTATGGGCGTCGGTAAGTCTGATAAAAATCATTAAAACTGCAAAACCTGTCATAAATCAACAAATAAATATATTAATATATTGACATACAATAGAATACAGTTTTTATGATTTGAATCTCATTATCATATGATGAAAAAGAAATCTGTAATTTTGAAAATGCTATAAATTAGGATGAAAACATTTTAAATATCACGAATACAAACTTAAAAAGTATCTGAAATGAACGAAGGTATAAATACTTTTATGGAAGGGCTTAAAGCCAGAACACCCGGGGAATTGGAGTTTCATCAGGCAGTGTTGGAAGTTGTAGAATCAGTTTGGGAGGTATATGATGCCAATCCCCGCTACAAACAGGCAAAAATTCTTGAGAGAATGGTTGAACCAGAAAGAACCATCATGTTTAGGGTGCCATGGACTAACGACAAAGGGGAAGTAGAAATTAATAGGGGTTACCGTGTTGAATTCAATAGTGCTTTAGGCCCCTATAAAGGTGGGTTGCGCTTTCACAGAAGTGTTACTCTTAGTATTTTAAAATTTCTGGGTTTCGAGCAAACTTTCAAAAACAGTTTGACAACTCTTCCTATGGGTGGTGGTAAAGGTGGCTCTGATTTTAGCGCTAAAGGGCGCAGCGACAATGAAATCATGCGGTTTTGCCAATCATTTATGACTGAATTATATCGGCATATCGGTCCCAATACAGATGTTCCTGCGGGAGACATTGGTGTAGGTGGACGGGAAATCGGATTTTTGTTTGGCCAGTACAAGCGGATCAGAAATGAATTTACGGGTGTTCTCACAGGCAAAGGTCTTGGTTGGGGTGGTTCCCTGATCCGTCCGGAAGCAACCGGTTTTGGGGCTGTCTATTTTGTGGAACATATGCTCAAAGAGATGGGGAAGGAAGTTAAAGGTAAAACTTTCAGTGTTTCTGGATTTGGCAATGTGGCGTGGGGCGCAATTACAAAAATAAACGAATTAGGCGGTAAAGTAGTAACTATCTCAGGTCCTGATGGATATATTTATGACCCTAATGGAATTACAGGTGAAAAAGTAGATTATCTGCTTGAACTTCGCGACAGCAACAATGATGTTGTAGCTCCTTATGCAGAGGAATTTGGCGTAGAGTTTTTCCCTGATCAGAAACCATGGGAAACTAAAGTGGATATTGCAATGCCTTGCGCTACTCAGAATGAGCTGAATGAGGAAGATGCCGTAAAACTGCACAACAATGGGTGTATTCTGGTGGCTGAAGTTTCAAACATGGGATGTACTTCAGGGGCTGTGAATTTTTTCCTTGATCAAAAATTAGTCTTTGCTCCAGGGAAAGCAGTCAATGCTGGTGGTGTTGCAGTTTCTGGCCTTGAGATGTCGCAGAATAGTATGCGTTACAATTGGACCACCAAGGAAGTGGACAAGCGCCTAAGGATGATCATGCAGGATATCCATGACACTTGTACACGGCATGGGAAGACCGGATCGTACATTAACTATGTAAAAGGTGCGAATGTAGGTGGTTTTGTGAAGGTTGCGGATGCGATGCTGGCACAAGGGTTAGTATAAAAATATCCTGGGACACGATTTTCGTGTCCCAGGATATTTTATTTATTACATGATCAATTTGTAACCTTTACCATGAACGTTAATAATTTCTATTCCCTCTTCAGATTTCAAATGTTTCCTAAGCTTGGTAATATATACGTCCATACTTCTGGCATTGAAATAGTTATCGTCAACCCAAATTGTTTTTAATGCAAAGTTCCTTTCCAAAACCTTGTTTGCATTTACGCAAAGCAATTTTAAAAGATCCGATTCCTTGGTCGTGAGTTTTGTTTGTTCGTTACCATCTGTAAGTGTCTGCTTACGGGCATCAAAAACCAACTTCCCAAGTTTGAATACAGTTTGAGAAGTATCGCCCTCGCCACTTGTCCTTCGCAATATTGCCTCCAGACGGAATAACAATTCCTCCATGCTGAACGGTTTTGTCATATAATCGTCGGCACCAATTTTAAAGCCTTCTATTACATCTTCTTTCATACTTTTTGCAGTAAGGAATACGATCGGAATATCGGAATTTAACATCCTGATCTCCTTTGCCAATGTAAAGCCATCTTTCTTCGGCATCATTACATCAAAGATACAAAGATCATATTGCGTTTTCTGAAACCCTTTGTATGCCGCCTCCCCATCAGGGAATAAATCTGTGTCATAACCTTTTGCTATCAGGTATTCCCTAAGCAATAGTCCAAGATTCTGGTCATCTTCAGTGAGAATCACTTTAATTTTCTTTTCCATAATTCTGTTTGTTTTTTAATGGGAAATATAACCTGAAACGAGTACCTTTCCCAATAGTACTATCTACTTTAATTTTACCGCTATGATATTCTACAATCCGTTTTACATACGAAAGTCCAAGTCCAAAACCTTTAACATTGTGAATATTCCCTGTAGGTACCCGGTAAAACCGCTCAAAAATTTGCGTAAGGTGTTCTTTGGGGATTCCAATGCCATTGTCCTTTACCTGAACGATCACAAAACCGTTTTTGTTCTCGGTCGAAATTTCGATGACGGGATTTGATTGACTGTACTTTACTGCGTTATCCAATAAATTGAAAAAAACGTTCGTGATGTGGACTTCGTCTCCCGTAATGTAAGGATTTTCTGCCTGAAAATTGGTTTTTAACTCGCCATTTTCATTGGTTACCCTAATATCAAAATTTGATGCTACAGTCTCCAGCAAATTATTCAAATCGATCTGGGTAAATTTCAGCTTTAATTTCCCTTCGTTAAATACTGCCATTTGAAGGACTTTTTCAACCTGGCTGCTCAACCTTTTGCTTTCGTCAAAAATCACGCCGGAAATATGATCGACCGTTGATTGCGATAATGAGACCGAAGAATCCCTAAGCATCTGTGAGGCCAACGAAATGGTCGAGATGGGGGTTTTCAGTTCGTGCGTCATATTGTTGATAAAGTCATTTTTAATCTGGGAAATTTTCTTTTGACGCAAAATAATCTGTAGCGTTACAATGAAGATTACAATAATGATGAATGTAAGTATCAATGAAGGAAATACCATCAAGGAGGTTGATTTCAAAAAACTATTATTCTGATCGGGAAAATATACACAAAGAAAATCTGGTTTTATTGGATCATCACCAGGAAACAGAAGCCTTTTATAAACTCTATTTCTTTTGTTGGGATTGTAATCTTCACTTCCCATGATATGGGCAGTTTTACCATCTATTTGAGTTAGAACGGTGTACTTATAATCAAGGTAAATTCCATTACGTCTTAGTATCGTATCAAGAGCTTCCGCAAGAATATTGGGAGGAAGCCGCAAGGATAAAGGCAAATCAGATCTCTCTTTCATAAACAATTGATACCTAAGATTTTGTGCATCAAGTGCACTTTTTCGATTGTATCCATCCTGAAATCTTGGAATCTGGTTTTGGTTATAATTTATCGTCTGTTCAATTTTGGTTTGGTTATTTGATATGGAAAACTTCCTGTAAACCGATAATTCACCGGATTCTTCGATTGCGCTGATCGGCAAATTTGGGTCAGAATTGGGGAATAACCTATTGGTAGAATTAAGGGGAATACTGGTCTGTTCAGCATCGTGTGTATAAAAAAGACTGAATTCAGTCATATCAATGGCTTCTGCTACATCCTGTAAAGCCTGAAAAGCCTGAGTACTGAAATTTTTTTCCTGAAGATCGGCGGTTTGTTTAATAGTCAACATTTGCACACCTATCAGGGAAGCTGCAGCAATAGCCATTACTACACTTAGGGTATATATCATTCTTCTGCTCATCGAAGCAAAGATATAAGTATTAATGAATCAGGGTGATTCTCCTTAACATTATTTAACTTTGGAGTCTAAACCTATGGAAATTTAAAAATAATGTTAAGAAATATTGTTGATCTCCAAATTTGTCAGTGCTTTACATGCAGAATTTTGCTGTGCCTCTTTTTTGGAATATCCTTCACCTTTACCGACAATCCCACCATCTACTTTGATGATTGAGGTGAATGGCATTTTATCCCGGTTGTTCAAAGGATTTTCCTGTGTGTCAAACTCGACAAACCGCTTGTTTTTTTGACCCCATTCAATAAGTTTGCTTTTATAGTTTGTATCACTCTTTTCAAGAGATTGAATATCAACATGAACTGATAAAACCTTTTTTATTACGAATTTTCTTGCTCCTCTATATCCAACATCAAGGTAAATTGCCCCGATGAAAGCTTCCAACACATCTCCATAAATATGACTGGATTCGTTTACTGAATTGGTATTTGAATTGACAAAAAAGTGAAGGCCGAGTTTAAAGGTAAGCTGTGTTAGAAAACTTCTGTTTACAATTCTGGACCTCATTTGGGTAAGAAACCCTTCATCTTTCCTTGGGAAACGATTATAAAGATATTC
>JBAXWR010000164.1:0-16324 GCA_037128295.1 Mariniphaga sp. | reverse complement strand
GGTGGTTTTTTGAATGTTTTAGTTGCCTCACGAGATGCTGGTGTAAAACGGTTTGTTTATGCAGCCAGTTCCTCGACTTATGGCGATTCAGAAAGCTTACCCAAAGTCGAAGAGGTTATTGGTCGCCCCCTTTCTCCTTATGCAATTACAAAATTTGTCAACGAATTGTATGCAGATGTTTTTTCCAGAACATATGGAATGGAATGTATTGGTTTACGATATTTTAATGTTTTTGGTCGTAAACAGAATACAAATGGAGCCTATGCCGCTGTTATCCCATTATTTGTTAAACAGCTTATGCAACATGAATCACCTATAATTAATGGTGATGGCGAATATTCGAGGGATTTCACCTATATCGACAATGTGATTCAGATGAACCTGTTAGCCTTATCTACAAATAATCCACATGCTGTAAATCAGGTTTACAATACAGCTTTTGGGGACAGGGCTACAATCAATCAATTGGTTGGTTATCTTAAGGAATTCTTAACAAGCCATGATCCCCAAATTGCTCAGGTTGAGATACTACATGGGCCAACAAGAAAAGGGGATGTGCCACATTCTCTTGCTTCAATCGAAAAAGCAAAAAGGTTGTTGGGTTATAATCCACAATTTTGCTTTAAGGATGGTTTGAAGGAGGCGGTAGAATGGTACTGGCATAAACTATCCTAATCCGCTGTTTTTTAGTTTTCCACGGATTTCACTGATTTTCACAGGTTTTTTAAAACTAAGCGAGAAAGAATTTCATGGACTTGTTGAATGAGTTATATTTTAAGGAAGAAACTTATCCGATAATCGGAGTTGCATATGAAGTGCATAATGAGCTTGGATCTGTTTTCCTTAACGCGGTATATCAGGAGGCATTTTAACTAGAATTGATTAATCGGAGCATACCCAATGAAAGGTAAAAACGTCTTAATGTTTTTTTGTAAAAGCATAAAACTTCAAAAAGAATATTCTGCCGACTTCTATTGCTTTAATAAAATAATTGTCGAATTAAAGGCTTTAAGTGCTTTAATCCTTGATCATGAATCACAACATTTGAATTATCTAACAGCGACAAAGACAAAGGTTGGTTTGCTGATCAATATAGAAGCCAAAGGCTTGCAATACAAACGAATGGTTATTAATACTTTTCGATTAGTCCACTGATTTCACGAGTTTTCGTATATTGAAAGTAAAAAATAATCCGCGTTAATCGTTTTTAATCAGTGGACAATAATTTTCCGCGTTAATCGGTGGAATCAGTGGACAATAAAATAATTTGTGGACAAATAGTAATTTTATGATTGATGTTCGTATTGCTGTTATTGGATTAGGCTATGTAGGCCTTCCTTTAGCCCGTCTTTTCTCTACTAAATATAAAACCGTAGGGTTCGATATCAACCAAACAAGGGTAGATGCCCTAATGACGGGGGTGGACAATACCCTCGAAGTGAGCAGCGAACTGCTCAAGGCGGCCATACACAAAGGTTTCCTTTGCACTACCCAACTCGATCAAATCAAAGAATGTAATTTTTTTGTAATTACTGTTCCTACCCCTGTTGACAAAAACAATAGGCCTGACCTTACCCCACTTATAATAGCAAGTGAAACAGTAGGTAAGGTCATTAAAAAAGGAGACATTGTGGTTTACGAATCAACGGTCTATCCAGGAGCAACAGAAGAAGATTGTATTCCAGTGGTTGAAAAGTTTTCCGGTTTGAAATTTAATGTTGATTTTTTTGCCGGATACTCACCTGAACGAATTAATCCGGGGGATAAAGAACATACGGTAGAAAAGATTAAAAAAGTTACATCGGGTTCTACTCCCGAAATCGGTGAAAAGGTGGATTCAGTTTATCGGTCCGTTATAACTGCTGGTACCCATCTTGCCCCATCTATAAAAATAGCCGAAGCTGCCAAGGTTATTGAAAATTCTCAACGCGATATTAACATCGCTTTTGTCAATGAGTTGGCCAAGATTTTTAACCTGATGAAGATTGATACCAATGCTGTTTTGGAAGCTGCAGGTACCAAATGGAATTTTCTCCATTTCAAGCCCGGCTTAGTGGGTGGCCATTGCATTGGAGTTGATCCCTTTTATCTGGCACAAAAAGCCCAGGAATATGGCTATCACCCTGAAATAATTTTAGCTGGACGTCGTTTAAACGATAGTATGGGAAAGTATGTTGCTACTGAAGTTGTGAAACTTATGATCAAAAAAGGTACTCCCATAAAAGGTGCGAAAGTTTTAATGTTAGGCATAACCTTCAAAGAAAATTGTCCTGATATCCGAAATACGAAAGCCATTGATATTTATCATGAACTTTGCGATTATGGCATTAATGTGGATGTTTATGACCCTTGGGCCAACCCAGTAGAAGTACAGCAAAAATATGGTATTAAAACAATTGCCAAATATCCAAAGGAAGGTATAGAAGGTTGCAGCCAGAGCGAACTCAAAGAGGGTTATATGGCAATTATTCTAGCAGTGGCTCACAAGGAATTTCTTTCTAAAGATCTTTTGGAACATAAAAATGCAGGGACAATTATTTATGACGTTAAAGGGATATTAAACATTGAAATCGTTGATGGCAGACTCTAATTATTATTAGGGATTTGGAATAATTTAATTTCTCCTTTTTATAATCAACGATTCCTTAAAATAATCTAATGCTTATGTTTGAAAATAAAACACTTTTAATCACAGGTGGAACCGGATCATTTGGGAATGCGGTTTTGAACCGTTTTTTAGACACTGATATTAAAGAGATACGCATTTTCTCTCGGGACGAGAAAAAACAGGATGATATGCGGCATCGTTTAAATAATCCAAAAGTAAAGTTCTATATCGGTAATGTCCGCGACAAACGAAGTGTTGATTATGTAATGCGCGGAGTTGATTATATTTTTCATGCAGCGGCATTGAAGCAAGTTCCTTCATGCGAATTCTTTCCAATAGAAGCAGTCAATACGAATGTTTTGGGAACTCAAAATGTATTGGATTCTGCCTTAGAGAATAAAGTAAAGCGTATGATTGTCTTAAGCACTGACAAGGCAGTCTATCCAATCAATGCAATGGGAATTTCTAAAGCCATGATGGAGAAAGTGATGCAAGCCAAAGCCAGATCAATGGACAAAGATACCGATACTGTTTTCTGTGGTACCCGCTATGGTAACGTAATGGCCTCACGTGGTTCAGTTATTCCTCTGTTTATTGAACAAATCAAAACTGGAAAAGACCTGACAATTACCGATCCGAATATGACCAGGTTTATGATGACTCTCGAGGATGCTGTCGATCTGGTAATATATGCTTTTCAACATGGGAAAAACGGGGATATGTTTGTTCAAAAATCACCTGCCTCTACAATTGCAGATTTGGCACAGGCACTGATTGAATTATACAAAGCCAAGAGTATTGTGCGGATCATTGGAACCCGTCATGGAGAGAAGCTCTATGAAACCCTGGTAAACAGGGAAGAAATGGCAAAAGCCATAGACATGGGCAATTACTATCGGGTTCCTGCTGATAACCGCGACCTTAACTATGAAAGTTATTTTAGCGAAGGAGAAGAAAAAGTATCCGTCATCGAGGATTACCATTCACACAATACACACCGATTGGATGTGGAAGGGACAAAGCAGTTGTTGCTCAAATTACCGCTGATCAGAAGGGATGTATTGGGACAAGAAATCAAACCTTAAATTCATGATAAAAATAGGAATAACCGGACAACCAGGATTTGTTGGGACGCACCTGTTTAATACGCTGGGTTTGTTTCCCGATAAATTTGAACGAATTCCATTTGAAGATGCTTTTTTCTCGGACGAAAAAAAGCTAAAAGTGTTTGTTGTCAGTTGTGATGTAATCGTTCACCTTGCGGCAATGAATCGTCACAACGACCCTGAAGTAATCTATCAAACGAATATCGAACTGGTAAAACAACTAATCACAGCATGTGAATCTACCAAAGTCACGCCTCATATTCTGTTTTCATCTAGTACCCAGGAGGAGCGGGACAATATGTACGGTCGATCAAAACTTGAAGGACGAAAGCTTTTCGAAAAATGGGCAGATAAAAACGATGCACAATTTTCTGGTTTTATCATCCCTAATGTTTATGGTCCTTATGGAAATCCGTATTACAATTCGGTTGTTGCAACGTTCTGTCATCAGTTGACTCATAATGAACAGCCAAAGATTGAAATAGATAGTGAAATAAAACTGATTTATGTTGGCGAATTAATTAAAAATTTTATCGACAGAATTGAATTGATCCACAACGAAAATAAAAATGATTGTGTGATCGAAGAAGTTCAGGTTCAGCCAACTTCACAAATAAAAGTTTCCACTCTGTTAAAGGTTCTTCAAACGTATAAAACCAATTATTTTAGTTGTGGCGAAATTCCAAAATTGGATAATCCGTTTAAGGTTAACCTTTTCAATACATTCATAAGTTACATTGATCATCAATCGTTTTATCCCTTCAAGCTAAAACTCAATACTGATAGTCGGGGGACATTTGTCGAAACTGTTAAATTGAATAGTGGTGGCCAGATTTCTTTTTCTACTTCAGGACCAGGAATCACAAGAGGCAATCATTTTCACACCCGAAAGGCAGAACGGTTTGCAGTTATCAAAGGTAAAGCCAGGATCGAACTGCGCCGTATCGGAACAGATAAAGTACTTTCATTTGATTTGGATGGAAAAGAACCCTCTTTCGTTGACATGCCAATTTGGTTTTCTCACAATATCACCAACATCGGTGATCAAGAATTGTACACCATTTTTTGGATCAACGAACATTATATTGCGAATGATCCTGATACTTATTTTGAAACGGTGAAAACGTAAGGGAAAAGACAAAAGGATAAAGACAAAAGGTGAAAGACAAAAGACAATAAAATCCTACCTATTACCTTTATCGAAATTATATCATTTTCCTTTTATCTTTTATCTTCTTTTCAACCTTTTATCTTTTTCCTTTATTCATTTATCTTCCTTTCAACCTTTTATCATTTATCTTTTTCCTTTTATCTTTTATCTTTATTCATATGTCAAAACTAAAACTCCTCACCATACTTGGTACACGGCCCGAGATTATCCGGTTATCAGCCGTCATAAAAGCTTGCGACAAATACTTCAACCATGTACTTGTACATACAGGACAAAACTGGGATTATTCCTTAAACCAGATATTTTTTGATGATCTTGGATTGCGTGCCCCAGATCATTATCTCGAGAGTGTCGGCAATAATCTCGGAGAAACTATGGGAAACATTATTGCCAAATCGTATGATATTTTGGTAAAGGAAAAACCGGATGCTTTACTTGTGTTAGGAGATACCAACTCTGCACTCTCGGCAATCTCAGGTAAACGGCTAAAGATTCCTATTTTCCATATGGAAGCCGGAAACCGTTGTTTTGACCAGAACGTGCCAGAGGAGATTAATCGTAAAATTGTTGACCATATCTCCGATATAAACCTACCTTATACTGAACATTCGCGACGTTACTTGTTATCTGAAGGATTCCGCAAGGAGCATATTTTCGTGACGGGTTCACCGATGAAAGAAGTATTGCAACAACATAAAGTCGCTATTGACCAATCAGTTGTATTAAATTCCCTTGGACTGCAACCAAATAAATATATTCTTGTTTCTGCACATCGTGAGGAAAACATCGATATTGAAGATAATTTCATTACACTTATGACTGCTATTAATGCAATTGCAGAACGCTATCAGTTGCCTGTGATTTATTCGACACATCCTAGAAGTATGAAATTTATTGAAAAACGAAATTTTATTTTCCACCCTTTGGTTCAGAATCTGAAACCATTTGGTTTTCTGGATTACAACAAATTACAGATGAATGCCTTTTGCGTATTGTCCGATAGCGGTACTTTATCCGAAGAGAGTGCTATGCTTGGGTTCGCTGGAATATTACTTCGTACCTCGACCGAACGACCTGAAGTGATAGACAAAGGCACTGTTGTAATTGGCGGAATTAAAGGAAATAATATTGAGCAAGCAATTGAATTAGCTGTCGCAATGAAAGAAAATAACGAACCTCATGCTTCTATACCTGATTATGCTGATGCAAATGTATCGGTTAAGGTAGTAAAGGTAATTCAGAGTTTTACAGCGATTGTGAACAAAGTTATTTGGGGGAAATAACTGATGAAAAATTACACAATCTATAAGGTTGCCATCCCTGATTTGACTTTTTGTAAAATGTGCTTTTACCAATTAAAAAAGAAGTAAAGTTTTTCAATACATTTCATTTTATAAACGTATAACATCGATATCAGAAGTGCTGTCCAAATATTGCAATAATTACAACTTTTTAATAATGATAACAATTAATATGCGTAACCCTCATTATCTTCAGAATTTAAAAGCAAATTTTAAAACCCTATGAAAGACCTCCCTGTCACAATTTACACCCCCGAGTCGTCCCTCGCCAGCCCGGTGAAAATGCTGCGCGACATGTTTCACGATCTGGCGGACGGGCGTGAACTTGCCTGGCGCCTGGTAGTACGTGATATCAACGCCCAATACCGACAAGCCTATTTGGGTATCTTGTGGGCCTTTATTTTGCCACTTGCAAACACATTAGTATGGATCTTTTTAAGCAAAGCAGGGGTCGTCAATATTTCAACTACATCAGTGCCATATCCCTTGTATGTTTTCATAGGTACGATGTTATGGGCTATTTTAATGGATTCGATCAATTCACCCTTGCAACAGGTTATTTCTGCCAAGAGCATGCTTTCCAAGCTCAATTTTCCGCGTGAGGCACTCATCCTATCTGGCATTTATCAAACGTTGTTTAATGCAAGTATCAAGGTTGTCCTTATGTTGGTCGCCTTAATCCCATATGGCATTAATCCAGGATGGAGCCTTCTTTTGTTTCCCTTCGCTATTTTCTCCCTAGTCCTGGTGGGTACTGCATTGGGCATGTTGATTACGCCATTGGGAATGCTCTATAGCGACATCGGTAGGGGCGTGCCACTGATGATGCAATTTCTGATGTACATTACTCCCGTGGTTTTTCCAATTCCGAAGGAGGGGTGGACAAGATTGTTGTTTAATGTAAACCCGTTTACTCCGATTATACTTACTGCACGAGATTGGCTCACAGGAATTAACCCTGAACTCGTTGGGTATTTTTCTATTGTGAATGGTGTTAGTGTTTTACTGTTTTTTGCAGCATGGATCGGGTACCGTCTGGCTATGCCTATACTTATCGAACGAATGAGCTCTTAAATTTATGAACGATATACTGATTAATGTTGACGGGGTCTCCAAGAAGTTTTGCAAGAGTCTTAGGAAATCACTCAAGTATGGATTGCAAGACCTTGGCCACGAATTAACTGGTTCACGCCATGGAGGCAATGGTAATCTGCGCCCTGATGAATTCTGGGCTGTGAATGATGTTTCATTTGAATTGCGCAGGGGCGAGAGTCTGGGCCTGATTGGCCGCAACGGAGCTGGCAAGACTACGTTGCTGCGAATGCTCAACGGCTTGATCAAGCCCGACCGGGGTAGGATTGAAATGCAAGGCAGGGTTGGTGCTCTTATCGCGCTTGGGGCTGGTTTTAACCCTATTTTGAGCGGACGCGAAAACATATATGTGAATGGCTCAGTACTCGGGCTAACAAAAAAAGAAATTGATGCTAAGCTTGAAGAGATTATTGATTTCGCCGAAATCGAAGAATTCATAGATTCTCCTGTTCAATACTATAGTTCAGGTATGAATGTAAGGTTAGGCTTCGCAATTGCTAGTTCGCTTAATCCAGATATTTTAATTTTAGATGAGGTTTTAGCTGTCGGAGATGTAAATTTCCAAATTAAGTGTGGTCAGCGCATTAGACAATTATCCGCAAATGCTGCTGTTATTTTTGTTTCCCACAGCATGCAATCTGTATCATGGTTTTGTTCAAGAGTAATTGTACTAAAAGATGGTAAGATTATCCATGATGCACGAAACCCAGCTGATGGAATAGGTACCTATTTTTCAATGATAGAATCGAAAAAGGAAACCTTTGGATCAGGAGAAGCGACGATTTGCGACCCATGTATGTTGTCGGAAACGAACATACGACTAACAGAAAATATAGTTCTTGAACATGGTGAAACGCCCAAATTTGAGTTCGATTTAATTATTCAATCATCTGTAAAAAACGTAAAAGTTATCCTAAGCATAATTGATGAATCGGGAAATGGAATAGTTTTTTTACCAATACAGGATAAAAATAACTTAGATACCATTTTCCATTCAGGTAAATACCGACTTAGGGTGTCCTTAGGCCGGATAGAACTAAATGCCGGTAAATATTCGTTTCTTGTAGCCATTACTGATGCAGAGACGAGAATAGTACTTTTAAGACAAGAGGGACTTTGCCCTTTTAGAGTAAAAGGTGAAAGTAATACATATTCAAAAATAGTTAGACCAGTTTCAGTTTCATTTGTGTAAAGTAGTTGTCCAAAAATATCAGTTCAAAAATCTGCCATAATTTATGAAAAGACTGAATATATAAAATTTAATACATAGTAAAAACAATATGCTTTCTAGAATAATAGGTTCCCAAATTCGTTATTATAAATCTAAAGTTTATTAATTTGATTATTAATCATTTAAAGCAATTTAAACTAAAATTAGGTAATTGTCAATAATTTTTAGAATTTTATCTGCTTTCCGGGCTATACTTAAATCCAGCCAAATAAATTTAGCTATGCCAGATCGGCTAAATAGACTTGAGGAATCGTTACTAATCCTTAACAAGAACCATAAAATAAGCAATGCCCGCATTCTTCATCGTATGGATCAATTACAAGACATATAGACAATGAAATCCATATTGGGCAGAAAAGCAACGTTTTTACTTTATTGCAACATTCGGAGATTTTATCACTTCTTAATGAAAAAAAAATAGAAATTAGCTATTCTCAATATCAAGAAGATCTACTGTTTATTTATATATTTGGTAAACTAGGAATTGAATTTCCTTCATATTTAGATATAGGTGCTCACCACCCGACTAAATTGAGCAATACCGCTCTACTTTATGAGAGAGGTTGCAGTGGAATAAATGTTGAGGCAAATCCTTATTTAATAACAGATTTTGAAAAATATAGACCCCGGGATTGCAATTTAAATTTGGGAATTGGTTTAGTTGAGGGACAGATGAAGTTTTATTTAATAAAAGACTCACCGGCTCTTTCTACATTTGAAGAATCTCAAATTGAAAGACTTGCCCAAGTCGGTAAAACTGTTGAAAAAGTTATAAAGGTTGATGTTGTCAGGATAGAATCTATTATAGAAAAATATTGTGATGGAAAGTTCCCGGATTTTCTGACAATTGATGCTGAAGGTGGAGATTACGGAATATTAAAATCTATTAACTTTAACAACTATCGTCCAAAATTAATTTGTGTAGAGATAAATTCCCACGGTCAACTTTTAAGAAGTTTGGATATTGAATTTTTACTTTTCTCTAATCGTTATTTTCATTTTGGTGATATTGGCGGCGGTTTAGAGGGTAGAAATTCGCTTTTTATTGATATTCAATTCTTACCTAAATTACTCTAAGGATTATAAGTTTAACTTAAACTAAAGAAGAAATAATATTTTAAAATTTAATAGGAAAATTCATAAGTTTGTGGATTATAGAAGTATTAAAATTTGAAGAATATAAACGAGAAATATCAAAGGTATTTTTATAAAGAAAATTGGTATTTGGGTTTAACCTTAACTGAAATAGTTGAAAGTCGAATCAGATACTACTATGATAAAGTATGGGGTAATGTGCCCGCAAAAAACGGGAATCCTTATATGAGTCATGTGCCAGTACTCTTGACAATAGGAGCAAATTCAAATTTAGGTATCAGAAGAATCCTAGAGCTAGGCACAGGCATGTTTAGCACACTGACTTTTTTAGATCGGGAAAATTTTGGAAAACTTGAATGTCTAAATTCCATAGAAACCGATCATTTGTGGGCTAAAAAAATCTTAGACCTAGTACATAATGAAGAAAGACTTAATCTTAAATTGACGGAATATCAAGTTGCAGATTCTTTAAAAGATTACGATGTTGATAACTATGATCTGATTTTTGTTGATGACTCTATTACTAGAGAAGACCGAAGTAGGACAATTGAAACTCTTGGTGCATTAAATTTAAAAAATGCCATTATAGTAATACATGATTTTGATATGCCCTCTTACCAAAAGGCAGCTCGTTCGTTTAAGAATAAGTATAGATTTTGCGGTCTTTATCCAAATACTGGAATAGTTTGGAATAATAAACAATTTTCGATTGACTTTATAAAAAAAACGGAGGTAATTATAAAGTCGATGAGAAAAAAAGGGTTGATCCCTAAAGATGACGAAGACGCGATGAAGTTCTATAAAATTTTGATTAATTCTCAATAAACAAAAGTAAAAACTATATAATAATGGAATCTTAGTCGATTGGGTTAGTAGAATTCGTTTTTTTCAAAATTTGCTTTTGATTATTTACTCCAAATAAAAATGTTTAAACTTGAGAAACCCTACAATTTTTAATTGGTAATTTTTAATTGGTAATTTCCAATCTTAACAATGTATATCTATTATTATTGAAGATATGTTGGAAAAAAACTATTTTGTTGACTGCTATTCGCTTGTTAATTTTAAATTTGTCAGTTTAGGTTCCTGATAACTGATATTCATATACTATAATTAATTTGCTTATCTATTGATTGTTATGAAAATAAAAATCTTGTTCCTAAGAGCAATGATTTCTTCGATAAAGTTTAATATAACTAAATTGTATTTTCAACTCCCCTTTACTAATCCGAAAAAAAAGGAATGGCATATTTATTATATGGTACAGCCCTATTTTTTTTCGCATCATCATTTTCATCTCAAAAAAATCAAAGAACTTAGGCTAAAAGGTTTTAATGCTTGGATCCTAGCATTTATTCCAGAACTACTCTATTTGGAAAATAAATTAAGTTATGAAGAAATACAAAAAGAAGGGTACACTAAAATTGTACTGGTTGATAATGAATCAAAAATAAACAGGAGGGTCATTCAATTTTTGATTAAGGAATTTATGCTTAGCAAGGGGGTTTTGCTACATGTTTTAAGGACTGATCCAGATCCCATCATTCGAATTCGAAAATGGCCTATAATCGGTAATAAAATTAAATTTATATTGGAAATGGAAGGCGATTTACCTTCGGAACTTGTTTATCAGTGCGCCTACATAGAAAAACCTGGACCACCACACCAACCAACTCCGGAATTACAAAATACTTACGATAACGCGCTAGAGCAAGTAAAATACCAGGTTAAGGAAGCCGATGGATTAGTGCTCATGTCCCAGGAACAGACTGAACTATGGGAAAATAGGTTAGGTCGTTCTCTTAACGCATGTTGCCTTCCAACATTAGCTGATAGCTCACTTATACAATTCAGATTGGATCAAAGGATCAAGGTTAGAAGTAACCTGGGACTAAATGATAGAATAGTGTTGGTATATACGGGCAATGTAAATTGCAAATGGCAACGTCTGGACGCAATGTGCGAGTTCGTAGCTAAACTAAGGTCCATAATCCCTAATATTTGGTTTCTTTTACTTGTACACATTGATGACTTGCCAATGGCATATGAATCCATATGCCGAAATGGATTGGAACAGCATTCAACTGTCCAAAATGTATCTTCAGAGGAAATCCCTAACTATTTATCGGCTGCCGATTTGGCTCTATTTCTTCGGCATATACATCCTATGAATCTAGTTGTAACATCAGGCAAGCTTGGTGAATTTCTGGCGGCAGGCCTTCCTGTCATTACTACCGGTGCGAATGCTGAAATCCTAAATATATTCATAAAAGAAATGCAAGCTGGATTGTTTTTACATGACTCACTTACAATTAATGAGGAGTTTTTAATCAAGCTAAAATCATTAATTCATCTTAGCGGACAGTTTGGTTGGAGAACAAATTTGAGTCAAAAAACAGCAGAGATATTTGGTGGTAAAAATGATCCATTTCAAAATTATGTGCCTTTTATTAAGGATATTCTAAAGCAGCATTAAGTTTTTAAAATTTAATCATTTAAGTAATCTTTCTTTGATCTGAAACTTTTAAATGGATAAACTTGATAAACATAAAACTATAACTTTTTTTGGGGATTTTTCATTATCCGGGAAATTCGCTCATGAATTTTTAACAGAAAACGAAATCAACATTTGGAAGAATGTAAGAAACATAATAGGTAAAGAATCTGCAATTGCAATAAACATTGAATCTCCTTATACTTCAGAAAGCAAAGGAATTCCTTATAAATGGGCTAATTTGAAAGCTAATCCAAAGATTTCATATGTATTGGATGAAATTAGTGTTGGTATTTTAGGAAACAATCATATTGGAGATTTTGGCTTGGAGGGAGTTCAAGAGACTGTGGGTATTCTTAAAAGAAAAGGGATCAAATATGCTGGTTATGGAAATAACATCCAAGAAGCAATTGAACCATCTGTAATTATTATCGATGATGTTAAAATAGGAATTATATCTTTATGCTGTCCAACAACAAATGGACAATTTTTTGCAACACACAATAGATCTGGCGTAGCTCCACTAGGTCTCAACTTACTCAAAGAAGCAATTGCTAAGGCAAAGCTAGTGTGTGATTTAGTCATCCCATACTTACATTGGGGAATTGAATTGTTGCATGACCCTACTCCTGATCAAATTAGACTTGCTCATTATGCCATAAAATGTGGCGCAGATGCGGTGCTTGGTTGTCATTCACACACGATACAGAGTTTTGAGTTGTTTGATGGAAAATGGATATTCTACGGTTTAGGGAATTTCCTATTTGCTCCAGACTTTGGAAATCAAATATTGGCTGATGGGCAAATTGTTGAACATCCTGTAACTAATGAAAAACAAAATCGTGAATCTTTATCGGTTATCTTTTCAATTAATAAATGCAATGGAAATCCAACCTTGGCTTTAGATAATATTACTTACTGGTATTCTGATGATAAATTAATTCCTAAACCATTAAAGGAGGCTGATTTGTATTTTCAACTTAAAGAATCAAATTGGAAATTGAAACAATTTAATAAATACAATAGTGATTTTTTAACCAACGAAGAAGAACCTATTCTTTTGGCAAAAATAAATAACGGCATAATTTCATATTATAATTTACCCCAATTAATCGATATATCAAAAACAAAGATTATGAAATCCATTTTCAGAAGAATTATGAACTATATATTTAACAAAACTCTAAATTTAATGAAAAGATGAAAAATATTACTGTTGGAATAGTTGAAAATGATTATACTCAAGAAGGTGCTGCTCCTTTTTCAGATTCATCATCTTACAGATGGAAAGAGCAATTAACTAATAATGGTTTTCAAATTAAAATAATCGATGTCTATGCTGCAGATATTGTTTCTCAACTTAAAGGATGTGATGCATTCATGTGGAGATGGGGGCATTTTGGAGGAATGTATAAAATTGCAAGACGCATACTGCCAATAATTGAAAATAGCTTAAACCTTCTGGTTTATCCTGATCAAAATACTTCCTGGCACTATGACGACAAAATCATTCAATCCTACCTTTTTGAATTACACGACATTCCTACTCCAAAAACATGGGTTTGGTACGATAAAAGCAAGGCGTTAAATGGGGTGAAAAATCTTAATTTTCCTATAGTACTCAAATTTGCAACTGGCGCTGCATCAGAGAATGTTATTCTTTTAAATTCAATAAATGAGGCCAATATCTGGATCGAAAGACTATTTAGCTACAACTTATTGTCTTTAAATAAATTGCAATTCACAAAGTTGTCTTTAATTGAAGTTATCAGGCAAATAAAAAATATAGCTTTGTATAGGAAAAGGCATTTATTCAATTATGATGGATATGAACCTCAATCGGGATATGTATTATTTCAAGAATTCTTAAAAAATAATGCATTCGATACAAGGATTACAGTTATAGGTAATCGGGCTTTCGGTTATAGAAGAAAAAATCGTAAAAATGATTTTAGGGCAAGTGGAAGTGGAAATATCGATTATAATCCACAATTAATCGATCAAAAATTCATCCATTTAGCTTTCGATATATCAAGAAAACTAAACCTACAAAGTTGTGCTATTGATGGGCTATATGATAATCAAAATAATAATGTGGTGGGGGAAATCAGCTATACTTATATAAGCCAATATATTTATAACTGTATTGGACACTGGGAATTAAATGGGTCACCTTATTTAGGATCATTGAATTGGATCGAAGGACACATGTGGCCAGAAGAAGTTCAAATAGAAGATTTTATAAAACGAATAAATCAGCGTTTAATGCCATGAACCACTCAAATATTATCCACCTTTTAGAGGAAGCGAATAATCATTGTTCAACAGTCTCTTGAAATGGGTGGTGCTGAACGGCAAAATTTACATTTGGCTGAAAATAGTTGGTCAAACATTGTGGTTCAAATGTAGAATTCTGGGGATTCCATACATGGGGTCAAGCTGGGTTGAAGTGTGAAGAATTATGAATTAAATGTCGTTTGATAGAATGGGCCTGGAATGGAGGTCTGATCAAAAAACTAAAAGGATTAATTAAATTCGGTATCGTTCTAAGAAGAACAAAACCTGGCATAATAATGAATTCTCAAAAAGTACAAAAATAAATCTTTGATATCTCTATCAGGAAAACAAAGGTCCGTCATCTGCAAGAAATCTTGAAATAAAAAATACCAAAGGTAAGTTCTTGCTATTCAATGATTCAAATTGTTATCTGGAATAAAAAATAATTAACCTTTATTTGAAACATTCTACTGACGAAACGTTTGGTGGTGTAGGCGGAAATGTCATTCCCGACGATAAGAAATTAATAACCGAATACCTTGACTATATTGGTGTCTGGAGGTCGTATTTTGCGAACAATGGAACTTCTACTATCTCGTAACAGCAAATGCCTTCTTAATTAAGGATGCTATTGTAAAAGCAGGCTATTTTAACGAGAGTTTTCGTCAAGAAGGTGGGGAAGAGCCGGAATTGAGCTATCGTATGCAGAAAATCGGCTATCAATTTAAATATGAACAAGATTCCATTGTTGTCCCTTCTCATAGATCGACATTATTCAGCATGATCGGAACGTTTTATATTCATGAGAAGGGTGAAGGTATTTTCCATAGAAAATGGCCGGAAGCTATAGTGAGCAACGACTCCTATTTCCAGCTATTATTGGGTTGGATGTCATTCAAGAGATTTTGTCATAATTATGTGAGACATACCAGCAAGCCTTAAGCGATTCTATTTATGGTTTTAGATTATCTGCAACACATTGCATTCTATCGCGGTTGGCATGAAATAATGATACAAAAAGTTTGATTTTTGTATAAATTGCAAAAAGCAAGATGACATGTAAACTTTGTTGTTGCATCTTACTTTTTATTTGGTGAATATTTAGGTTGGATATGGCATCTCACCAAAGTATTTTTGCCAACTAATTCAGGCAGTAAATGTTATAATGTTTTGGGTGCTTTACTATTTTTTCATCTAGGATCGGGTACCGCCTGGCTATGCCTATACTTATCGAACGAATGATCTCTTAAATTTATGAACGATATACTAATTAAGGTTGACGGGATCTCCAAGAAGTTTTGCAAGAGTCTTAAGAAATCACTCAAGTATGGATTGCAAGACCTTGGCCACGAATTAACTGGTTCACGACATGGAGGCAATGGAAATCTGCGCCCTGATGAATTCTGGGCTGTGAATGATGTCTCATTTGAATTGCGACGGGGCGAGTGCCTGGGCCTGATTGGCCGCAACGGCGCTGGCAAAACTACGCTGCTGCGAATGCTCAACGGCTTGATCAAACCCGACCAGGGCAGGATTGAAATGCGCGGCAGGATGGGTGCGTTTATCGCACTGGGGGCCGGGTTTAACCCAATCCTGAGCGGGCGCGAAAATATCTATGTGAACGGCTCAGTGTTGGGCCTGACCAAACAGGAGATTGACGAAAAGATTGATGAAATTATTGACTTCGCAGAAATCGGGGATTTTATTGATTCTCCGGTACAATCATATAGTTCAGGAATGCAGGTTCGTCTGGGTTTTGCAGTTGCTTCAACTTTAGATCCGGATATTTTATTGCTTGATGAAGTATTGGCAGTAGGCGATACAGCTTTTCGATACAAATGCTACAAAAGAATAGACAAACTAAGAAAAAAATCGGCAGTTATCTTTGTGTCGCATGATATGCCAAGCATTTCGCGTATCTGCAATAGGGCAATTCTATTGAAACATGG
>JBAXWR010000163.1:0-16387 GCA_037128295.1 Mariniphaga sp. | reverse complement strand
CCCTTGAAATTGACCTTGAAAAACAGGTGGCAATCCAATGTTTGTCGTTGGTTGAACCGTGGCATCCATGGAGCGGCATCCGTCAAAAACAGGAATTGCAATACCAAGATGGAAGTGACTGGAAAACAATCTTTAACGAAGAAACTGATGGAACAGGGCTCACAAAAAACTTTCCGATTGTGAAAGCCCAAAAATTCAGGTTGATACTCAGGAATGAAAAAGAAGCGCCTTCGGTTGGTGAACTGCTTTTGTTCAGGGCTGAATAATGTTGAGCTTAAATCATGATACAATACTTTACCTTCTTTCGGAAAATTCTCCGTAGGAGATAAACTATTGTAGAAAAACAATCAAATTGATCCGGTTTACCTCGTAGTGGTTAAACAAAACTATAGTCACCACAGATATAACGTATTATATTATGAATCAACACATTAGTCACTTGGGATGAAAAAAGCACTTTTTGTCTGTTTTTGCATTGTATCACTTCTTAATCCTTCAATTATCAATGCTCAACACATCACCTCCAAATGGGGTGATCTGGGCAACGGCAGGTATCGGAACCAGATTTTACCTGCCGATTACAGCGATCCTGATGTGCTAAGGGTTGGGAAGGATTATTACCTGATCTCCTCTACTTTTCAATTTTCGGGTGCGATTGTGATCCTTCATTCGCGGGATCTTGTGAACTGGAAGACCATTGGCTATGTTTCCAACGACGTTCCCAATGACATGAAAGACAAACGGTTTGACTATACAGTGATGGACCACTACAACAAGGGTGTTTATGCCCCTTCGATACGGTATCACGACAATAAGTTTTGGGTCTATTTTACAACCTACAACTTGGGCGGTATTTATGTGGCGACTGCTTCAAAAATCACCGGCCCCTGGGATATCCGGTTAATAAAGGACAAAAATGGTGTAGACCTTTTTGGCCTCAACTGGGACGACAATTGTCCGTTATGGGATGACGATGGTAAAGCTTACATGATTGCCAGCAATCCGCAGAAAAACTGGTTTCCGATACTTTTCCAGATGTCGCCCGATGGGACACAATTGCTTGACGGCGACATCAATAAAATGAAAATTAAAACTTTGGATCAGACAGACCGCGGCACCAATATTCTCCCTGATGCAACCTGGGGAGAAGGAAATAAACTATTCAAAAAAGATGGGTATTATTACCTCTATCACAACGAGTGTTTTGGAAAAGACTATGACCGTCGGGCGGTAATGATCCGTTCGAAAAACCTTTATGGGACCAAACCGGATGGCACTCCCGGGAAACCCGGTGACCCTGGTCTTTATGATGTTTCGCCGCAAGGTTCACAAACTTATGTGATGGTCCATCCCGACAGTACGGGAGGACGGTTCGATCAGGGAACCATTATCGATTCGCCCGATGGTAAGAAGTGGTACTTCCTGACCCATCAGGGTGGTGGTTACACCAATGGTCGCCCGATCAGTCTTTTGCCGGTTACTTGGATCGATGGTTGGCCAATGGCAGGAGTCGATTACGATAACGATGGGATAGGGGAACCGGTTTGGGAGGTTGAAAAACCTGTTCAGGGACAACCTAAAACCTTCCCGCAAGGAAGTGACGAATTCAATAACAAAAAGCTCGACCCACAGTGGCAATGGAACTATCAGCCCCGTGCCGATAAATGGTCATTGACTGAACGACGAGGCTTTATGCGCCTTAACGCCTTTAAACCATTGGTGAATGGAACATTCTATAAATCAGGCAATACCCTGTTCCAGCGATATGTTAAAGGGGAAAATGTTACAGCCGAGATCAAAATGGACATTTCGGGAATGGCCAACGGACAGGAAGCCGGTCTGGCCCATTTTAATGGAGGGAAGGATTACTGCACTTTTAGAGTTGTTCAAACCGAAAAAGGTAAAATACTGAAATACAACGATAACGATAAAATATTAGAAGGAGAACCCATCAAAACTTCAACAATCTGGATTCGCTCAGTGATTGATAGTCAAGATGTCAACACCTACTTTTATAGTACAGATGGTATTACATTTCAGTCTTATGGTGGGAAGTATATCCTGAAATGGGGAAGTTTCAGGGGTGACAATATTGGCATCTACAATTACAACAATCTGGAGGAGAAAGGATATGTTTACATTGATTGGTTCCAATATCAGTTTTGAATTTCAGTAAATATCTAAATAACAATAGATTATGAGATTATTAAAAAGCCTTATCGGTTTGATTGTCATGATTGGCTTTTCAGGAATGAATGTTTCTGCCCAAAAGCAGTCAGGAAACTTTGCCGATTTCTATGTTTCGACTCTGGGAAATGATTCCTGGAGCGGCAAACTGGCAGAACCCAATCTTGACAAAACAGATGGCCCTTTTGCAACCATCAATAGGGCAAAAAAAGCGGTAAGGGTTTTTAAGCAAGGTGTTTATCGCGATATATTTGTGATGATCAGGGGTGGCGAGTACATACTTTCTGTAAATGAGATATTTACTGCCGATGACAGTCATTACGATTCGTACAAAATCAATTACATGGCTTATCCCGGAGAAGAACCTGTATTTCATTCGGATATCGAAATTACAGGATGGAAATTGGCTGGAAATGTTCCCGGATTGCCTGATGCTGCCAAAGGAAAAGTATTTGTAGCAAAGATGCCCAAATTGCCATTAGGGAAGGAGCGTTTTTATACATTGTATGAAAATGGTGAATTGCAGAACAGGGCGCGTTCCAAAGGGTTTGAACCGACAAAACCTTTTACCGGAGGTGATGGCGGTGGAAACGATTGGAAAGGTATGGTTGAGGCCGATCGCTCGTTGCTTCGTTTTGATAACAGCACCCTCAAAAACTGGCCAAATCTGGAAGATATCGAGGTTTTCATTGAGCCAAACGTGGGTTATGTCACCAATTACTTAACCCTGGCTTCGGTGGATGAAGCCAAAGGTGAAGCCCATATCACAATGCCCGCCACCTATCCGATGGGCAAAGTGGATAAACACCTTCATGCGATGGATGGAGGAAGTTATCGGGTTGAGAATGTGATTGATTATCTGGATACTCCCGGAGAATGGGTACTCAATACCCGCGAAAACCTTGTCTATTTATGGCCAAAAAAAGGTTCTCCTGCCAAAGTTACCGTTCCAGGATTGGTGCAATATTTTCTGGTGGATGGTCATGAAAAAGGTGAAATTACACGGAATATAGCTTTCCGGGGTTTGACTTTTGCCCGTGCAGATCGCGATCTTGTAACGAAAAACGATATTGGGTTGCAGCACGAATGGGATTATTGGAACAAGGCCAATGCGATGCTACGTTTCCGCGATGTCGAATATTGTGAAGTGGAGGGTTGCCGTTTTACCAATTCGGGTTCGGCGGGGATTCGTTTCGACCTTCATGCCCAAAGCAATGTCGTTAAAAACAACCTGATCGATTACATTGGTGGCACCGGAATCCTGTTGTGTGGTTATGGTCCCGGCAAACTGAATGTGAACAAGTCGAACCGCATTATCAACAACCAGATTCACCATTGCGGCGAGTTCTACTTTCAGTCAAACGGCATCATGTTATGGCAAAGTGGTGAAAACCTGATCAAAAACAACAAGATACACCATTTACCTTACGATGCGATCGTGTTGAGTGGATCACGCCCCATGTTTTACAATATGAATCAGACAAATCGGGAGATGGAAGGTACGTTGCGGCGTAGTGAAATAGCCCCGGAGGCTCAATTTCAGGAAACCGGCACACGCCAGCAAATGATTGACCATTACTTCAAAGTTGCGCCCTACTCCCTGACCCGCAACAACCTTGTTGAGGACAACGATATTTTCTGCACCATGCAAACCATGTTCGATGGCAACGCCATTTACCTTTCGGATGTCGGTTTTGGGAATGAGGTTCGCCGCAACTACATTCATCACCTTTATGGAAAAGGGATGCAGCAGGGGATCCGTACTGACGCTTTTATCAAACAGACAACCATTTCACAAAACATTGTTTACAACTGCAATGGCGGCGGTATCAATGTGAAACTTTTTGAAAACAATGTCTATAACAACATCATTGCCGATATTCACGACATTGTTTACGAAACCTCTTCGGGCAAATCGACCACGATGTTTTTAGGCTATGTTAGTCTGCTCGAAGTCTATAACCGGAATGAGATGCCACCACACACCAATCTCGAAGTGAAGCACAATATCTTCTACAAGACTTACACCCACAATCCGTTCTACCGCGAGAGCATGGTCAACGGAAAGAAAATCCAGGTGAAACTGGAACAAACCGATATCGATCAAAACCTTTATTTCGATGCCAAAGCAAAAGACAAAGGGCTTTCGTTCCTGAATGATTACCAGAGCCGTGGAGTGGATTCTGCAAGCATTGTCGGTGATCCGCTTTTCGAGGACATTAAAAAGGGTGATTTCCGTCTCAAAAAGGATTCTCCGGCATATAAGATTGGTTTTAAGGATATTGACCAGAAAAGCATTGGATTGACAGATGAGTTTCCTACAAAATTTGTCCAAACCGTTAAAAATCAATTGGGTAACGATTATGACAATTTTGAGGTGTTGGAGAAACTTTGCAAACCCATGACCGGGGCTACAAGCAAGGAATTTAAGGAGATACCGGGAATTTAATTACAATTCACAAAAATGAAAAAATCATTCTGGATTTATGTAAGGGTTTATAATCGAAAATGAATTTTCGATTCAACGGATCCTCCAATTCGGAGCGGAGGCAATCTATTTTTAAATATGCAGTTTGTCAGTTCATTTCGCAGTTGGTCGGGAAAAGCTATTTTTACGCGGCGGAAAGGAGTTCATTTGGATCATCAATGAACTTATAAATCTTAAGTTATGAAAAAAACGTTTTTTAATCTTACAGTTTTATCCCTTTTATCCCTTTTTCAATTTTGCACAACAGCAACTGCCGCGGGTTCAATAAACAATACAAAGCCTGAAGCCGCACGTAATAAGGATATTCAACCACGCCCTTCTATTATGGATGACATTGAACGTACTTATTGGCGATACCTTAAAGAGCGGCTATTTGATGGGCAACGATCTGTAGTGGCATCTTTTCAGGATGATATTTCTATCCAGCTGCTCTACGAATCCAGTGCAGACCGCATCATCGTTGAAAATTTAATGAAAGAGCTGCGTTTATTGATTCCCGCTAGAAAAATCGGGTTCTACGATCCTCGTTCACTTAAAGAGCGCTCAATTCTTATCTTCTTTAATAATAATTCTGCTACCGGTATTCAGCCTGTCTATTCATTCGGAGAAATAACCGGGAATCAAATCATTGGAACGGGTTTTAAGGGATATTCTCAAAAAGAGATCTTTCCGCAAACCATTCATATTCAGTTTGCAGATTCGATCTCATTATCCGAAAGGAAGCGGTATATTGAGTACGCTATTGTAAGGACACTCTGTAATATGAAAGGTGATCAATATAATATAAAAACTCATCTGAAAAATGCCATATTTAATGAATTCGGTTATAATCCTACGCAAACAGAGTTTACCCCGGCGGATAAATTCCTGATTAAGAAGCTTTATTCAAAGGATTTTCAGGCTCAGTTCAGAAAATTCATGATAGAAAATGACTCCTGGTGGCACTATATGATTTTTACCAATAATACCTTAATGACCATGTGGGGGATTATCGCCTCAATTTTTCTGTCGCTGATGCTTTTTATTGTTTTTATAAAACCAGTTTTCGTATCGGACCATAAAAGAAAATACCTGGGTTACCTGCTTCCCGGACTATTCATGGTGAATCTCGTATGGCTGGTTTTTTTCACGATGTTCTACTTCACGACAATGAATGGGTTTGTAGAATGGTTCGGAATAATAACTGAAATTGCGATTAATAATGTAGCTGCAGTAATCATCACCTACCTGTTGTATTTTCTCGAGCACTACATTTTGTCCTTCAAAAAGGGATTTTTAGTTCAGGTACTGATGAAAGTTCTTATTTTGTGGATAGTATTGATGATCACCACAGAAGTTTATCTTCAATATTTTGATGTTGAATTCGAATTATTGGGGTATGGATTATGGAATTGTTCAGCCTTTGCAATTGGCAGAGGGGCATTTCTGCTTTTTAAGGAATTTACAGAGTCGTTGGTCCGACAGAAAGACCTGGAAATTAGCAAGCTGAAGGAATTGAAATCGCGGGCAGAGGTTGAGTCGTTGCATGCGCGTATAAACCCCCATTTTCTTTATAATTCGTTAAACTCGATTGCCGGTTTGGCGCACAGCAATCCTGATAAAACGGAGCAAATGGCTTTGTCGCTTTCCGATTTGTTTCGTTATTCGATAAACCGGAAAGGAGAGCACATGAGCCCCATCAGCGACGAGGTGAAAATGGTGCAGTCGTATCTTGAAATTGAGCAGATCAGGTTTGGAGACAGGTTGGGTTTTACGATTGATGTCGCGCCGGGACTTGAACAGCGGTTCATCCCCAAATATATCATTCAACCATTGGTGGAGAATGCGATAAAACATGGGATTACAAGGATCGAAGGAAAAGGGGAGATTGTTTTAGGGGTGCATGAGGCCGATGGTGGTATAATAATTTCTGTTGAAGATAACGGACCTGCTTTTCCGGAGGGGTTGGTCAGTGGCTATGGATTGCAGAGCCTTTATGATTTATTGAAGCTGAGTTACGGCGAAAATGCCGAAGTGGATTGGCAGAACGAACCGAAGAAAATGATTTGGGTACTGATAAAAAACAATGCAAATACAAATGGATATGTTTCGGTATAAAACCCTTATAGTTGATGATGAGCCCCCTGCAGTACAGCGGTTACTCGAATTACTGAGCCATTTTTCTGATACCTTTGATGTGATTGGCCACGCCAGAACAGGAGGCGAAGCGGTACTGAAAATCAACGAACTAAAACCGGAACTTGTATTTTTGGATATTCAAATGCCAGGAATGACCGGTTTTGAGATGTTGCAAAATCTGGAGAAAATACCGATGATTATCTTTTGTACAGCCTATGATCACTATTCATTGAAAGCATTTGAAACAAATTGCGTTGATTATCTTATAAAACCGGTTAAACTGGAGCGTCTTCAACAAACCGTTGAAAAGCTTGGGATATTTAAAAACAGTTTCCGGGAAGAAAAGATGATCAGTTTACTGAAAGATATTTCGGAATTCACAGCTCCGAAACAGATGACCTCGATTACGATCCGCAACGGGAAAAGGCTTGTTTTTGTGAAATTGGAGGATGTTGTTTATTTCAAGGCTGGTGAAAAATATGTCAGCCTTTTTATAAGGACTGGTGAAGAGAGTATTACAGAGCAAAGTCTTTCGCAACTGGAGGAAAAACTGCCCGGCCATTTTCTCAGGGTCCACCGTGCAATCATCATAAATACTCAATTTGTTAAAGAAGTTCAGACATATTTTAACAGCAGGTATTCGATATTAATGAATGATTATCATCAGTCTAAAATTATCACAGGCCGGAATTACCAAACTCAGATCAAAGAATGGCTTGCTATTGACTAGGTTAAGTAAAACAAAAAAACTAATTGCAAAAATCGATAAGCACATGAAAAAGTACTTTTCCGTTCTGATCTTTCTGATCAATTTTACGTCTACAGTTTGTGGACAAAATAGTTATACCATTGACGCCTCAAAACCAGGCATCGCAATCAGTCCTCGGCTTTACGGGATTTTCTTTGAAGAGATTAACCATTCAGGCGAAGGTGGATTGTATGCCGAGATGGTTCAAAACCGCGATTTTGAGATCACCTCTATTCCTGTAGGTTCATCCATGGCTGGAAACCTTGTACGGACAAAAGATGGATGGCAGGAACGGAAAGTATTTGGCAATGAACTGCATGGCTGGAATTTCCTGTCGGAAGGGGGTGCTGAAGGGGACATCCGGCTCCAAACAAACCAGCCACTTAATGACAAAAATCCTGCATCGATGCGGTTAATTGTCTCAAAAACAGGAACCAGATCGGGAGTTTACAACTCCGGATATTGGGGAATGAATCTCCAGCAAGGTGAGAACTACCACCTGTCGTTTTATGTCCGAACCTCAGCGAACAAAAAGCTCGATGTTTCGGTTTCGCTCGAAAGCCCGAATGGAAACAAGAGTTATGCTTCCAAAATTCTCTCAAACGTGGGTGGCGGTTGGAAAAAGTATGAATGTACATTGGTTCCAGATAACACTGATCATCTGGGTCGTCTCGCACTAACGATCACTCAACCTGATACTTTGTGGCTAGATGTGGTTTCGCTTTTTCCGGAAAGGACATGGATGAACCGACAAAACGGACTTCGGGCAGACATGGTACAAATGCTGGCCAATCTAAAACCGGCTTTTGTCCGGTTTCCGGGTGGTGCCATTGTGGGTGGGATGAACCTTGACAACCGGATTCAATGGAAAAACTCAATCGGTGATATCGCCCAGCGCAAAGGAACCATGAACCTGTGGGGCTACTATACCACCAATGGTCTTGGATTTCACGAATACCTGCAAATGTGTGAAGACATCAAAGCCGATGCACTGTGGGTTTGCAATCCCGGATTCAGTGACAATTACCGTAAGGCAGAATATTGTAAACCGGAGGAAGTACAACTATATGTCAATGAAGCACTTGATGCATTGGAATATGCATTGGGTCGCGTTGATTCAAAATGGGGTTCGCAACGTGCTGCTAACGGTCATCCGGAGGCGTTTCCCTTAAAATACATTGAGATCGGGAATGAGGCAAGTGTCGAGGTTTACCGGACCAATTACAAACTTTTTTACGATGCCATTCATGCCAAATATCCTCTGGTAAAGATTATTAGCAACTACCAATCAATTCCCGGTAGCGTAGTTGAAATCAAGGATGACCACAAATACGGTTCTCATGAATCATTTATCAAGGCTTTCAATCAATACGACAATGCCGACCGGAAAGGTCCCGAGATTTATGTGGGTGAATATGGTTGTACAGTAGGTGTCGGTCAGGGAAATATAAAAGGGGCGCTTGCCGAAGCAGTTTATCTGATGGGCCTGGAAAAGAACAGCGACATTGTAACGATGAGTTCGTATGCACCTCTATTTTTTAATGTGAACGACAACGCGTGGCCGGTGAATATGATCGGATTCGACAATCAATCGGTGTTTGGCCGCACTTCCTATTGGGTCAACCGGATGATGGCGGAGAACCGACCTGATGTTCTATTAAACACGATATCAGCCGATTCAACCAAAAACTTATTTTGCATCTCAGGGTTTGACAGGAAAACCAATGAAATTGTGATCAAAGTGGCCAATGTGGGTGCTGCTCCACAAAAAGCTATTTTCCGGTTTGGAAAGACCAAACTTGCGGGTTCAACAGCAGAAGTGACCACTTTAACTCATCCCGATTTTACAGCAGAGAACTCACTTTATAATCCTAATGTGGTGATCCCGCAGAAATCGCAAATTATACCTGGAAAGGAGGGTATTGAAAAAGAATTCTTACCCTGGTCATTCACCATTCTTCGGATAAAAACCATCAAATCAAAAAATAATTAACCACTTAATAAATAGAGTTATGGTACGGAAAATCACAATTATTTTATTAGGATTATTTCTCTCCTTCAGGTTGTTACAGGCCCAGACAAAGCCAATCCTGCCTTATTGGAACTGTCCTGAAGAAAAATCAAAAAAAGCGCAGAAAATGGATGAGGCAATGAATCAGGCTATTGCAAAAGGATCTTTTAAGCCGTCGTGGGAGTCGCTGAAAAATTACAAAGTGCCTGACTGGTACCGCGATGCCAAGTTTGGAATCTTTATGCACTGGGGACCCGAAACACTTAACTTTCCGGGAAAAGCTGACGGAAGCGATGGGGGAAAAACCGATTACAAAAGTCGCGCGAATGCTTTTAAAGGCGAAAAATTCGATGCCGGTAACTGGTCAAAACTCTTGCGGAATGCTGGTGTGAAATACATCCTTCAGGTGATCGAACACCATGATGCCTATGCATTGTACAATTCCAGTTTTACGCCATGGTCTTCGGTTCGGATGGCACCAAAGCGGGATTTTGCTATGGAAATGTCGAAAGCTGCGCATCGGGAAGGGTTGTTTTATGAGGTATCGTCACATACTGAAGAGCATTGGTGGTTTTATGCAAATCCACCTCAGAAAACACCACCGGCTCCACAAGTCGGCCGACCTTTACCTCCACAGCCTGATAAGGATTTTCTGGATACATGGCTGAGACGCATAGGCGAAATGGTCGAAAAATACAAGCCGCAGATTTTCTACTTTGACTGGTGCATTGAACAGCCTGCTTATGAGACTTATATGCAAAGGTTCGCATCTTACTATTATAATCGGTCTGCAGAATGGAAAAAGGAAGTTGTCCTGAATTACAAATACAAAGCCTTACCCGATGGAACCGCTGTAAAGGCAATTTCTGTCTATTCCGGACCACGCGCCGCCTGGGAAACGCAGGGTGCCAGTCCGCTTCCATGGCAGTTCGACGGCATGTCGAGTACCGCATGGTTCTGGAAACCGGGTATCAGACCGTATCCTGCAGGAAATCATATTTGCGACATGGTCGATGTAGTGAGCAAAAACGGCAACTATGTGATGAACATCACGCCCGATCCCGATGGTTTGCCCGGACCCGAGCAGGTTAAGCTTTTGCAGGAAATCGGACAATGGATGTCCGTCAACGGGGAAGCCATTTACGGAACCCGTCCATGGACCATTTTTGGTGAAGGGCCAACCCATGGGATGAATCCGTCTTTCAGTGGCGTTGCTGCGCAGAATCCCTTATCTCCCAACAATCCCAACTATTCAGGACAAAATAATTTCACCGCTCAGGATATCCGATTTGTTAAAAAGGGAGATGTGCTGTATAGCCTAGTAATGGCCATTCCAACTTCCGATATCAGGATCACCAGTCTGGGAAAATTATCACCGGTTTCTGGAAAAACGATCGCAAAAGTTTCTCTGCTGGGCAGTGGTGAACAGATCAAATGGAAACAAGAAAATGACGCCCTGATGATTGAAAAACCATCAGGGATGCCTTGCGAATATGTGCTGGCGTTCAAGATTGAGTTTGCAAAATAAATTGGGGAAAGATGTTAAATAGAAAGATTCTGATACCGAAAAATAAAGCCGGTCTGAAGTTAAACAGGCCATCGAAACTGCCACTGCCTAATTGGATCAATATTCGCCTTACGATAATTACTTACGTCCGTTTTGTCCAGGTGCCACTACTGGGTTCGGACTCAGGTGCAGCCGGAGCATTACTCGCTTGTGCCTGTTTTGGATAACTGAGCAACATCATGGTTGTAGCAGCCGATACAGTCATAAATGCTGCCTTGCCAATCGCTTGTTTGCGGGACATTTTCTTCCCTTTGCTGGTGGAATCTTTGCCTGAAATCTTTTTGCTGTTCGTTTTCATATTGATCATATTTGTTTTTTTAAGTATGCCTGTATTAAATTTGGTATTTCTATGTGCCTATTTTTTTCCTATGCACCTATGTGTTTATTTTTTTTAACAGTATAGTAGAGCGGGAAGGATAAAGACACCTCCCCTGCCCCCTCGTCAAACCGCACGTGCGGTTTTCCCGCATACGGCTTTCCTGCAAAGTTCTTCGGTGAAACTTTCTTCAAATAATTGATAGATATACTTTTAAAATTGTTGTCCATGCAATAACACCTATCAACATCATTCGTTTATTCATTCGACAAAGTCCCTCTTCAATGGAAACGTCTATTTAACTGTCTGTTATAGATGATACATCAGGGCAGACAGCGAACCATTAATTTGAAACATCTTTACAGTAGAGTCCCTTCGCTACGTCCGTTTTTACCTTTTCGGACATCAAACACTACTACGAACTCCTCCGACTCCCTCGGCAACAGTTGGACTATAACCGTCCCGTTAGGGCCTCCGGCATTCACGCGTTACCTTCGTCATGTACGCAACACCATCTTACTCCGGGTATCTGCTGACTTACGAAGAACCGTTTAATCAGCCAGCATGACAGGTTTCATCATCTATGGGAGACTGACCGATACCAATTGTGTAACGAAGCCTAACTGATGCAGCTTACAGAACCGTCCCGCCCGAGCTTTACAAAGCTCGTTTCCTAATAGTGCATTGGGCAGACTTCAACCTGAACGGCTAATTGGGTTGTCAGGCTCTTTCATCCTTATAGGTATTTAATTAAACATTATATAAACGCACGCCTCATGGCGCACCATAGGCACATAGGCTTTTCTCATAGGCACATAGGTTGCTTTTATATGTATTTTCAAATTATCTTCGGATCATGATTTTAATTGTTTGTGACGTACTCTTGTCATTGATATTCAGCATATACAAACCCGATTTAAGGTTTGGCAGCCCAATGATATTCAAGTTTCCTGAACCCAATTTCTTTAACAGCACCACCTGACCCAAACCATTGACCAACGTAGCAACCGCACCATCGCCAACTTCGCCGAGCACCCTGATTTCCTTATTCCCTTTCGCGTAGGCAGTTAGCTTTCCTTGCAGCACCTGATCTTCCAGGCCGCTGATGATGTCGCTGGTGTGAAGGTAGAACCTCCCTGTACCGGCTGTATTGGCCGCAATTGCTGCTTTGTAGCTCCCTGTGGAAAGGTCAGTGAATGTGCTGGTTAGCTTGTCTTCCAAAATTGCTTTGCAATCTTGGTCCAATTGGACGGTTTTGACAGAGAAGACGATTTCGCCACCGGCTTTTGAATCGATGCCGACAGGGATGACCAATTTATCGTAACTGGTTGGTGGAAGGCACTGCAATTGGAACTCAGCATCGAATGGCTCAACCAATTTGGTGTAGAGTGCAAAATCGGGGTCTGCTTTTAAAATGGCTGCATCGTAACCCCTGTCGAGTCCTTTGGTAGCCCCTTCGATGAACTTTATATCAGTTGAAACGCTCTTGTCACCCGATGTGGCAACAAGTTCGATTTTTGGGAAAGGTGCTGCACCTGATTTTAAAACCTCAGCACCCTTGTGAAATTGCATAGCCTTGGTAAACGACATTGCTGACGAACCTTCCGCTTTTGCCCTCACAAAGAACCCCTGCCCAACCTGTGCATAAGTAACTACCGGATAATCTATATTATCCGTGCTTTTGTTGATCACATCAAATTTCTTAGGCGTCGAAGCATCGTTCCAAAAATAGGCGCCATAGGCAACATCGTCAAACTTCGCATCGTTGGCATTGATAAAATTATCGGGGGTGCCTTCGATTGCCGTAGTACCATCGTAAATTTTTATGGCAGAGGAGTAAGGGTTGCCTATGAGGTTCCAGCCGTTATTGCCGCTCCGGGCCAGCAGAACATCAATATTCGCCTGACTGTTCAGGTCGCCCTGAAACTTGAGGGTGACCGGTTTTTCGGCTGGATAAGTATAAGTACGGACGAGGTATCCTTTGCCAACGCCCATATCCTGTGCAGAATTGGTTGTCAGGTAACTGTTTGTAAAATAATCGTTCCAATTGCTTGAAGAACCTGTGGCGTAATCCCTCATCCCATACATACCCAAATCGGTTGACCAAACCGGGATGGCCTCATTTTTCGCGATATAATCTTTTATAGTTTGTGTTCCAATCGGCGACGAAACAAGGTACCACCTGTCCAAATTTGTAAACCTCTGCACGGATGCCATTGCCGAAACGCTTCCTGTGACCTTAATCGAACCAGTGCCATTCACATCCGATTTGACCACCAAGCCAGTTGAATCGGCCGAACTTGTCAGGTTCCCGTTCACAGTAAGTGCTTTGCCTGCTGCAATGGTCAGCTTCGCCCCAGTGTTGATTGTCAGGTTGTTGCAAACAGCAGGTACAGTGGGTGCTTCGTTTACGACCGGAAAATTGGCAATCCCGGCAGCGGGAATAATTCCATGATCAGTTGCTGAGGGAACCAGGTTGCTGTTCCAGTTCGTGGAAGTGTTCCAGTCGGTTGAAGTTGTGCCTGTCCATGTAAAGTTGCCGGTTGCCGTAAAATCTTGTGCTGTTTGATTGGTTGCAACATTGGTATAACTATAATTTACAGGCGCAAAAATGTAAGCGGTTTTCGAAGGCGTAACCGTTCCACTCCATAAATAAGGCAATTTTATAGAATAATTTCCAGAAGCACCGGTTGTGGCGGTTTGGGCAGTGCCGTTTGTGTAACTAAGTGTAGTACTGGCTATTCCGGCATTTCCCGAAATGGTGATGTAATATTCGTAAGTGCCAATATCCACCAAAGCATCGCGTGGCGTGGTTTCTATGTCAGTGCTTGGTGCACCTGTGTTTGTGCCGGCATTTACAAGGGGCGAGGTTTGTAAAATATGAAAATCGCCCAATGCTGTGGGTGGTTTTACAACAGATAAGTCCACAGGCGTAACAAATTGCGGATAATTTGCATCGGCGGCATTGGTTATGCCGTCTAAGTTGCCATCGCTGCCTGTGGTTATGCCTTGTATCAAGCAATTAGTGGCAGTAAAGGTGCCTGTGTTTAAAATTGAGGTACGTACAGTTCCTATTTCTGTGCTACCGCCATCTACATCTATACGGTTGTTCCACATCACACAGTTTTTCAAAATACATTCGCCATCATTTAAAATTGTAGCCGATGTAGGTCCTCCGTAATCAATGGCATAATTGGCGCTAAACGTGCAATTGGTAAAAGTTACATGATAATTATTAGCGATATTTATGCTAGCTCCCATCGGAGTACCGTCATTACCGGTAAAAACACAATTGCTGACATTTTCATACATCTGAGAACCTGAAAAATCAGCTATGAAGTTAATTGCTAAGGTTTTATTATTATTGAAAGTACAACCTGAAATGATTGAATTTCTTTCAGTCGAAATTCCGGTACCGTTATTCGTAAAAATACAATTTTTTATGGTCATTTGCGAACCGTTCAATTCAATTCCTGTTTCGGTGTTTTGAATTGTAAAACCATTCACTTCCGTATCTATATTGGTAGAAGTATAATTCATTCCATTTGCAAAAATTGTTGATGGAATACTATTGTCATTGTTAAGAATGGTTGGATAAGCAGTCCAATTTCGCTGCGGGAGCTGGGTTTCGTTTCCGGCAAATCCGCCATACATTTTTACACCAAATCCGGGTTCATAACCGCCCCAAAAATTAGAACTTTTCACACTATTTTTAACCGGTGAATAACTACCTTGTGCTATCCAGAGTTGTGCATTTACGGGTGCGTTTATAACCGCAATGTTCAAACTGCGACCATCGTAGGCATTGCTCCACGAAGAACCGCTACCATTACCGGCTCCGTTGGGTGTTACATACAGTATATTGCCGCTAAATTCGGGTGCTTGTCCTGCCAAAAAGTTAAGAAGTTCATTTTGCGTACTAATATCCCAAATATCATATCGTATAGTGTTCGGATAAAAGGCATAGCCGGGCTTTGAGGGTGTGAACGAACCATTAAAAATATCATCAAGTGTAATGCTATAATCGCCGTTGGCATCGGAAACTGCGGTAACTGCGCCGGCAGTAATGGTAACGCCGGGTACGCCGGTATTTCCTGTAATAGTAATCGGGCCGCCAGTGGCAGTGTAATCTTGTGCAGTTTGATTTGAAGCAACATTGGTGTAAGAAATAGCTGCGGGTGAAAAAGTAACACCACTTCGATTAGGAGTAACCGTTCCATTCCAACCGCCTGGCACAAAAAATGAATAATTTCCGGTAGCATCAGATGTAACGCCATTTCCCATATCAACATTTCTTGTACCTGCATTCCCCGAAATAGAATAAAAAGTTTGAACCGATCCGGTAGTTTCGTAGGTTTGCGAACCGCTGCAATTGTTATACGCAAATACTTTGAAATGATATGCCGATAAACCGCTTAATCCTGTAACTAAAATTTCGGCAGGTTTTCCAAGTCCGGCGTAAACCACTTGTTCGCCTGTGTTTGCCCAAACGGTGTTTGCTGTTGGTGATGAGCCGTTTGCAGGTGTGGTAAACGAGTTGGTATTGTTTAGTTTTACAATGTAACCATCTGCACAATCTTGGTCTGTCCAACCGGTAATTTTGATAGAAGTGTTATCAACAATAGTGTAAGTAATTGCAGAAACTGGCGCAGCAGGTGCGCCGCATATATATTCGAAAGCACCAATTGAAGGCGGATTGGCACGAGTAGTGCCTACATAATCAGTTGTTTGACCGGATATGGTAACATCACTACCATTCAAACAATTAGAATTTGCTTTATAATCAGTAGCTGCGGTAGTTCCGGCATTTGTGAAATATGGATTGTTGTTTTTGCTGTTCGCATCTTTTCCGGTTATGATCGGCAAAGCGGTTACGTTTGCAGTATTGTAATATCCCAAAACACCACCAGTTCCGGTTACATAATAATCGTTGTAATCAAGGGTTATGCCGG
>JBAXWR010000162.1:0-16542 GCA_037128295.1 Mariniphaga sp. | reverse complement strand
TCCAGCCATGGCAATTCATCGATGAATACAAGTTTCCTGTTTGATTTTGACCGCTCCAACAATTCAATCAACTGCTGAAACGCATTGAACCAGGTATCGGCAAATGGGACGGTTGAAGGTTGGTACTTTTGAACCGAAGCATGAAAATTGATCAACTGCTCCTTCATCCCAGCATTGGCCAATCCAGTTATCTGAAAATCAAATGTGTTGTTGAAATATTCCCTGATAAGGAATGTCTTTCCAACCCTTCTCCTGCCATAGACCACTACAAACTCAGAGCTGTCGCTGGCAAAATAAGATTTTAGCTTAGCCTTTTGTTCCTCCCTTCCAATGATCCTGTCCATGATTCAATCGTTTTAATTGGCTGTAAATATACAAAACAATGACGATTTCGCCAATTATTTAATTTATATTTAGCGGAATCTATATGTATAACACTGATTCCGCTACCTATGATCTCAAAGAGTAGGTGAAAGAACTTTGGGAAAGAGCATAAAAACCTATTTTTCAAATACTTTTGACCGGAACTTGGTCGAGAACCAAAATAAAAGATTTGAAAAGTGGAATTTATGCAGGTTTGATTGAATATTACACAGATAATTTATACCCTAAAATTTGAGATCTGACAGAAAGTTTGCCCTTCAACTTTATTTATCCTATTTTTGAGAAAAAAATTAGGCGAAGTAATTTATAGTTATGATCAGGAACAAACTGTAAAATCCAAATTCTATGAAAGTTGTGTTTATCGTGTTTTTGCTTATTGTCATACTTGCGGATCATTCGGTTCTATATGCTCAAAATGGAGGTTTGCCGGATCCTGATGAATTATTGGCGAAACACGAAGGCCAAGATTCAACGAGAGTAAATTTGTTGAATTCGCTTGCGGAAAGGTTGATCAACAATAATATAGGAAAAGCAGAGAAATTTGCTGCCGAAGCCCAAAATATAGCCCAAAACATCAACTACCCCAAGGGAAATATCGAATCGCTTTTTTTACTGGGACAGGTCAATTATTATGAAAGAGATTACACTGCCGCGTTAGGGTATTTCCAAAAATCGCTTCTATTAAATGATAAATCAAACAATAAAGGCGTTTCAGCAAAAAATTGGAACCTCATTGGAAATATTAATTTTCAGAAAGGCAATTTCCCCGAAGCATTGGAATTCTACCAAAAAGCTAAAATCCTGGCTATTGAAGTTGGGGACAGCATAAGGATATCAAGGTGCCTCAACGACATCGGGCATCTTTATTTCACGCAATCAAATTATAATGAAGCTATCCGGTATTTCAAGGCGGCATTGGTCATTTCTGAAAAACTAAACGACAAAGACGGGTTATCGTATTGCCTCATCAATATTGGAAATCTCTATAAAAGTCAGGGCAATTATCAACTATCACTCGAATATTACCAAAAAGCACTGAAGTTGGTAGAAGATATTAACGATTTAAAAGGCATTTCCAAAATCTTGTTGAGCCTTGGCAGCATCCATTATGAATTAAATGACTATGAACAGGCTGTTTCAAATTACAAAAAAGCATTGGTTATTGTTGAACAACTTAAAGATAAAAAAGTTATTGCACGGGGATTGAACAGCTTAGGCGAGGCATACAAGAAACAGCGCAAATTCGCCGAAGCATTGCAATACTCCGAACAAGCATTAAATATCAGAATTGAAATAAAAGACAAGGAAGGGATTGCATTTTGTTATGAAAACATTGGCGACATCTATTACGGTATAGGCAATTTTAATCAATCGTTACATTATTTCGATAAGTTGCTCGAAATTACGCAACAGCTTGATAACAAAAGCTTTATTTGTAGTTCTTATTTCAATACAGGTAAAGTATATCTGATGACAGAAAAGTATGATCTGGCATTGAAATATACTCTTCAGAGCCTTAAAATTGCTGATACCTTGAACGAATTGAACAATTTGAAAAAAATCCACGAACAATTGGCCAATGTTTATGAAAAACTGCACAATTATCAAAACGCCTATGCACACCATGTTCTATTTAAACAACTGGAAGACAGTACTTTAAACAAAGAAAATATCAAAAAGCTGATCGTGTATGAGCTTAATTATCAATACGATAAAGAAAAAAAGGTGTCCGAACTCGAACAACTGAAGAAGGAAGTATTACAACGGGAAGAAACCAATAGGCAAAAAATAATAAGTGATTCTTTTATCATTGGATTTTTGTTAACCTTGGGCTTTTCAATTGTTGTTTACCGTACTTATAACCAGAAAAGAAAAGCTAACATCATCCTGGAGAAACAAAAACTCGATATTGAGCAGAAAAACACTGAGCTTTTGGAACTCAATGCAACGAAAAACATATTTTTCTCCATTATAGCACACGACCTGCGGGGCCCTTTAGGAGGTTTTTGGACGCTGACACAAATTATGGCCGATGAAATATCGAGCTTTACAATGGCCGAAATACAGGACTATGCAGAGAGCATGAAAACTTCGGCTTCAAACATTTACCATTTGCTAGAAAACCTGTTGCAATGGGCACAAATACAGCAAGGACTGATCCCTTTCGATCCGGGATTGTTCCCGTTACTCCCGGTCGTGGAGGATAGCTTAGCTCCACTATTGGAATTAGCCAGGAATAAGGCCATTGATATTGTTGTTGAAATTCCGGACGATTTAATGGTTTATGCAGATTATAACATACTTCAGACTGTGATCCGCAATCTTGCTTCAAACGCAGTTAAATTTACACCAAAAGGTGGAAGGGTAAAGCTAAAGGCTAAAAATATCGACAATTCGATTATTGAGATTTCTATAATTGATACGGGTATTGGAATGAGCCTGAAAATTACAGAACGATTGTTCAAACTTGGCGACCAGATCAACAGACAAGGCACCGAAGGCGAAGCCAGTACCGGGTTGGGGCTTTTCTTGTGCAAAGGCTTTATCGAAAAGCATAAAGGGAAGATCTGGGTAGAAAGCAAAGAGGGAGCCGGATCAACTTTTTACTTTACCTTCCCATTAAATAATCAAGCCGAATTTTGAAATCGGAACACAAAATTTAAGGCATTACTACGATTGTCTGAATAGCCTGTGCACTTATCTTCAATTCTGCCAACCGATTACCGAGTGAAAGATTTATATTCTTTGGTCCTGAATTCGGCATTGTTTTTCATTTTCATTTAGCATGATCAGCTTTTCTAAATCGGAGGGTAAAGGACAAAAAAAAGGTTTGGCTGGATAATAATCAATTTGCAAAAGCTTAATCGGAGTATCCAATCCTTTTCTGTAGTAAGTATTCCGGTGATGCTTCTGCTGGACTTTCATGAAAACCACAGAAAAACTTAATTTATACTGGTCAGAGGGGACAAGATGATCCTGATTTTCCAAATCTTGTTGGGATCAGAAAAAGTAATGAAGAAATTCTTTCTAAAGTGGTTCTGTTTAATGAAACAAAATGAAGCAAATGATTTCTGATGCTGAACCCATATTCATTTAAAATTAGAGACGGAGTTAACCGAATGCCTAATATAATGTTGATTGAGCCTTAAACCGTCGATAATTTTTGTGGTTGCGAATAAACGTCACCACTTTAAGAGAATGAGCAGTGACGTTCCTAAATAGACCACTCCCATGAGGATCATAACACCAACCGAACGAGCCTTTTTGCCATGTATGCGCCGCATGTTTTCATGCATGTTCTCGGCATAGAGAGCATTCACACGCCATTGATTCCACTGTCGCTGACGATCTGACATCCAGTAATAAATTTCATTGGGTATATGACTATAACGTGAGCGGTCTGCATCGCGCAAGGATTCAAAATCTAAGATTCTGGCTCCTGGCGGGAACGGAATCGTTACAAAGCCCTTGTGAAGTAGCTTGCGCACAACTCTTAGGCATGCAAACGTTATGGCAAACGCAAGTGCCACCCAACGCCCTCCTATCTGATAAGCAGCCAAGGATTGGGTGACGCCGAACAAAAGCAATGTAATCTCCTGCATGTGCCAACTATAATAGCGTTCTTCCAAAGCAGCCCGAATACGTGCAGAAAAGAGAACCACATACCAGCACAATAGGCTCAAAACACTGCATACTAATGTTGCATTTATGAAATTCATGAAGGCAATTTTTATTTATTGGAGTTACAATTTTCAATATAATACAGCTGTCATTCCATATTTCTCATTGACGACTAAGCAAGACCATTAATATTATGATCAGCCCTATTATCGGCAGAATACGCTTCAATAACAGTCTCAAAAGAAAATGACCAAAAGGACTTATTTTCGGCTTCCAACACCATCTACGTAAAAAACTACGAGCCAAGGATTGTTGTTTTTTACTGGGATATTTCTGAAATATTTGAACCTGCCAAGCAAAATGTTTAGCGTAGGCTAAAACATCCTCTCTGCCGTTTTGTCCCTGCAGAATCTGGACTGCTTCGGCACAAAGCTGCTCTGTTGCTTCCCATCCGTCTTTGCCCTCCGCTATTTCAGAAAGCAGAACTTCCGCGAGATCGAGTAGCATTTTAGGCAATTGATAGTAATTGCCCACAAGCCGACAACAGGAGATTGCCTGCTCGTAGTATTGGGCAGCTTGCATGTTATTGCCTGATATTAAACAGCTCTTGCCTAACATAGCGTATGCCAATGCAAGAGTGTCGGTATCGGGGATAGATTCTTGCTCCACAAGCTGCAATACCGCCTGGAACACCTCACTTCTTTTCATCTTCTTCCCTAAGAGTAGGTGGATTCCAAAAAATCCCGTAAGCGCAAGGAATGTCATTTTAGCATCGTTTGCCTGAATGGAGGCAAGGTATTCCCTTTGAAACATTCTGTCGGCCTTTTTGATCTCGCGACCAAATTTCCATAGCGAAATGAATCCCGTTTTTTGAACAAAAAGCCCAGCTTTGTTAAAATGAAGTGTTCCAAGAGCACCGGATATAGTTCCTACGAGTCGAGTATTTCCCAAGTCATTGGCTTGTTCCAATGCATTGAGAAAACAATCGGACGCATTATCCAAAAGTTTAAGCCGATACATGTAATCCTCCATCGAAGCTTGCATATACAAATTTCCTTGTCTAAGTTCTAGCATAACAAGTTGCAGTCCATTGGCCGCCTCGTCCTTCATTAGGCGTTCTCGGAGGGCTATTATTGCTCGAAGCACCTCTTTTCGGCCATCGTTGTCATAAAGGCAGTATTGGGTTGCCAGTTCGCTAAGGATATCGAGCCTAATTATAGTTAGTGCGGACTTTGGTCCATCCAGATGCCGTCTTAGCGCAACAACAAAGAAGTCTGCTTTTGCTTGTTCCATTGTTCGCCAATAGATATCGGCATCCCGTATACTTGTCTGACAGATAATTTCGAGCCAGGCGAGATCGTTCAGTATCCTACGCGCCAGTTCCCAGTGCTCTGCTGCAACCGCATTCCACGGTGCTTCAGCAGCCATTCGGCCCGTAATAATTGGGGCTGCATACCGTGCTCCGAAGAAGTCGCCCAATACATGGTGGGCATGACGTTGTGCTTCTACCGTGTGAAACAGTTCGTCGGTGACCGCCTGACGCAAGAAGTCATGGCCAAAGGCCCATAGACTGCCGCGCTGGACCAAGTGCGGTTCCATTGCCAGAAAGAGCGGACGCCAGGTCTGGCGATCCAGAGGGCCGCTTTCATCGGCCAGCAATTCGAGCCACTCGGTATCGCTCAGGCCATGCCGGGCCGCCCAGAGATGGCGCAAGGAGCGGTTCACCATGTCGCGTCCGGCATGGAAATCGTCCTGCCAGCGACGGATCACCAGGCGGAACAGGTCTTGGAGCGAGGTCACTGTCAAGTATTCGGCAACCTTGTCCGGCAGTTTATCGAAGTCGCCGTACTGCCGTAATTCTTCCAGCACTGTGCGAAGGAATAAGGGATTCGCCGCACCATCGGCTTGAATGATCTGATTACGCAGGGTTTTCCCCAGTTCCTTGTGGTAGTTCTTAAGAAAGGCATCCAACATGCGTCCGCGGTCGGCGGTGTCGGTCAGCGGCAACAGGTGCTCGGCCCAGCCGCGCTCCCGCAGGATATCGAGCGCAGGACCGGGCAAACAGGAGGCTATCACCCGGATGTGGGTGGGGAAGAAGCGGGGCAGCCAGTTCAAGCGGCGGTCGGCTTCGTCGCCCTGAATTTGATTGAGACCGTCCAACACCAGCACGATGGGCTTGCCGCCGCTGGTTTGCGACAGCCACAGCGGCAAAGCATCCCGCATCATTTCGGGCGTGGTGGGCATATCGTCCTTGATGTCAGCTTTCTGCTTGAGTTCGCCCAGCAGGCGGAGCAGGAAGCCATCCACATTAGCACTGTCTGGAGTGGCTCCAAAGTAGTGTTCGAAAACGAAGGGTAAAGGTGATGTTTCGAAGGATGAAGTGGCAAAAGCGGCCAGAAGAGTGGTCTTGCCGCCGCCGGAGTCTCCGGTGACGACCAGCCCCTTGCCAGTCGAGGGTGCAGCGACAAAATCAGCAAGTGCTTGGGAATGGTCGGGACGATCCACATAGGCCAGGGTCTTGCGCAGGGCATGACTGCGGTGGTCTGCAGCTTGCTGATCGAGCGGGTCTGGGACTTCCTCTTTCGGATAAAGCTTATCAATTAGATCGCGAAACTGCCTTTCGACGGTGGCAGCGAGTTCTGCGGGGTTCTTGTAGGGATCGACGAGCGGACGACCGCTCTTACGGATGGTTTCCTTAAGAGCGGAGAGTTTGGCTGCGGAGCCCGGGTTTTCAGTCTGGAAATCCTCGTCTCGTTGGGCACTGTAGGCCGGGTCGCGGAAATAGAAGAAGGCATGGCCGTCCATCTTCGGGTTGTTAAGCACACCGTGGAGGATTTCCAACTCGGTGACCGAGTTGCGGTTACCTATGTGTTCTTTGATCCACGATTCCTTTTCAATGACTTCCGGCGGCACAGTATCGGGTATCCAACCATAGCGTTCGCCGAGGATGCCGATAAAGAAGGGCCGGCAGGTGTGGATTTCCTCCAGGCAGATCGGCAGCACCTTGCCTTCCGCCGCTTCCTCCTGGGTAATGCCCCAGCGCAGATCCACCTCGGTGAACGAGACGAAACGATCGTCGCAAATCCGCCGCAGTTCTGGAAAGACCTTCTTCACCAGCAATTCCCGCTCTTCCTGCATGTCGCGGAAGGTAGAGGAGATGAATACACGGATTTTTCTACTGGGTAGATGTTCTGTCTTTAGTTCATTTGGATTCATGCTATTCTCTTTATTGGCCGCAATGGTTTGTTTATTCACATTTTGTAATTTGTCATCCGATTCTTAATCCCCGGACCAGATCATCCATCATATAGGCGTACTGGCAGAAGGTAGCGAAGATCTGCAGTATTGTAGTACAGATTTTGCCTTACTGAATGGCTGTTTCAAGAATCTCCAAGTGTTGAGTACAGCGACCAAGCCTGCCATGCTACAGCAGATCGCCGCGATCCGGGTACTACTCGGCGTGGGCTGCTGGCGTAGTTCAAAAAGCCAGTATGAGCATGTTCAAACCGCGTTCGATACTCTCCTCCCTATCGTGCCCCAGCTTCAGTTGGTCCTCGTCAAACCAGACATCATGGCCACGCACCCACAGGTCATCCCGCAGACGGACAGCCCGCTCGACATGTTCGTCGAGTCCATAACTGATAAAAATGCGATAAGTTTTCATAGGGATTCCTTTTAAAAATCACTGCCGACTGATAGAAGCACGCTAACACATCGTTAGCAATCCTTTCCATATCGAAGCGCCCATCCTGGTTCGCGAAACACACAATCATCATCACTTGATCGCCTTGCCTTGCAATCGCGTGATAGGCGGCAATGAGGTTGAACTTCGACGGGGTATTCAGCGCCAATTTCGCAAACATCCAAAAATCCGATTGCCCCAAAATCGCGAATTTGCATTCCTAGTGAATGAAAAAACAGCGAACGCTGGAAAGTCCGAAAGACTACTTACATTGCCTCCAATTCTGAGGTAGGCCAACCCTTGAGGCTAACTTTGACAGTTGAACCAAACTATCGTCATGCACAACCTCACTAATTATCACCCCAAGCTGGATTGCTTTCTCATGAGCTTTAATAAGGCGTTCTGCCGCTTCAGACTGAAACCCTCCGACCATGAACATACGGGATTGATATATCAGGTTTTGGACGATTCTAACAGGGTTTCCTGTAGATTCGGCAATTGAAAGCTCCTCTTCAAAGTATACAGTAGCTTCATCATATTTCCCTAATGCTGCAAGAGTATTAGCGATGTTATTCAAACAACTTGCTAAGTTGCTTGTATCATTGACCTTACGGCATATGGCTTCTTGTCGCCTCATCCAAATCAGCCCCTCTTCTGGTTTGCCCATGGCGCGCAAGCAAACTCCCTTTACCCCCAGAATGTTGATCAATCGCTCTTCACTGCAATATTTTTCTGCATGCTCAATATACTCGTCGCATACACGTAAGCATTCGGTATAATCCTGTTTACCATGCAGAGATATCGACCGAATATATTTAGCCTCCAATTCAAGTTCCACATGCTTTGTCTTCTTTGCTATAGAATCATATTCATCGAGGTGACTAATGGCTTCGTCGTTCCTAAATAGCATATTGCAGCAATGAGCCAAATTGAAGTGTGCAGTCATGAGTCCCAGCGAGTCCTTTTCCTTTAACTTAATTGTCTCATACTTCTTCATATCTGTCATAGCCTCTTGCGCACGTTGGACCCCCATAAAGACCTTGCCTCTTAATAAGAGATAATCAGCCATTCTGCTTGAATCTCCCAGCGTCTCGGCATCTGAAATCTCTTTGCTGCAAGCGTCAAGAGCTTCTTGTACGCGCCCTGTAGCCAGAAGTCCCATTACTTTATCTTCCGCCAACTGCAGTTGTTCAAAAGAATGCAGTTCTTCGGATGCGTCTGATATCTGTGCAGTCAACCGAGTTGCTTCCCGCTTATATCCGAAGGAACGAAGCATCTGAGCTACCGCAAACAGGGTCGTCGAATCATGCTTTGAGGGATCTTCAAGTATCCATCTGTAGCCATCCATCGGGGTCTTTCCAAGGTTCCCGGAAATCGCCAGCCAGCATCGTTCAAGCCCTAAAGAATCAATGATAAAGATATCTCTGAAGACGGAAACATCTTTCATTCCCAGCTTGTTTTCGTGTTCGCCATCTGGACACCCGGAAAGCACATCATACAAGGTTTCCCAGCTTTCCGTTTGTCGCAAAAGATAACAGAGCATTTCTGAACGTCTCTTGCTTGGAGGGCGCCCAGAGAAATAACCGATCAAAATGCTAAAGGGGTAGAGAACAGCAGGGACTCCATCTGAAGACAAAGAGCGGGCTATCTCGGAAGCAAACTGATCATGCATCCGTAATACACCTGTCGATTCGTCAAGAAACGAACGTAAATTTAGTGCAATTGGCTGCCACCGCGCTTGTGGGAACAACTGGTCACGCCCTCCCAGCAAGTCAAGCAGTTCTGTTTCAGCAAGCCCCAGACCGGAAGCTTCTACAAGACACAATGCAGAATTTACTGCTAAAACTTCCTCAGTGGCAGGGAACGTGTGATGAACTCGTTCCAACACCTTATGATAGAGTTGTGCCAAATCAGGGCACTTAAGGCAGGAATTGAAATAACTATTAAATCTTTCGTATTCGCCATACAAACAAAGCTCATCAATGAGTCTTCTCAAAAAACCAGGCAACCCGCATGCAGGCGTCTGGGCTATGTGCACCAATTGTTCTTCCGTGAGTTTCTTCCCGTGAGTACGCAGGTAATCAACGGAATAGACCCTGCGTTCCTTTTCGGACAAAGGAATCAATTCTACTCTTGTCGCTAAAGTGCATTCATTCCCTTCTGTTTCCAACGCTGAGAGAACTACAAATACGTTTGCAGGAATATTCTCAGGAATCCACGAAAGCACAGAATCGGTAGAGCCAGCACAATCGATTACTATAACCGTTCTACCTTCCTTAGAGAACGTTGACAGCCATTGTGCAAAGTCTATCTTCGCAACCTCTGATACAGGTGCCTTCTCTTTGATCCCATATTGTGCGGCACCCTCAGCCAAGAGAACCTGCGCAACTTCCGGATTTTCGCCAAAAGCACCCGAAGAAGGGAAAAATGTTAGGACTACAGTGTCGGCTAGAGACTGTTGTGCCCATAGCGCAGTTTCAACAAGAGTCTGAGTCTTTCCGGAAGCCACAGCCCCTGATACAATAATGATTTTCCCTGAAGAGCCTAACAGCATTTCTTGAATAGGTGAACTTACAGTGGATCGTTCCAAAACAAGTCCAGAGATACTTAATTCATTCGCTTTACCTGTAAGCCACCGCGATTGGCGGCGCATCTGTGATACACCGTCAGATTCACTCGACACATCGGAAGCCAAAGATTCGACAATCTCAGCAAGATCATCCCAGACTAACTCTGCCAACTCATCTGGACTTGTGAAAAATCGAACTGGATGACCAGACCGTATAATTGCTTTTTTCAGCGACTCTAAATCAACAGGATCAAAGCGATCATTATTATGTCCATTGTGTACGACTTCCTGTTCTGTAGGCAACTCATGGCTCTTAATGTAGAAAAAAGACGCTTGAGCACGAGGAGGGCTAACTAAGGCCGCATGCATCATTTCAATAGCAGTAATTGAATATTCTGGGTGTTCATCAATCCATTTGTGCTCTGGCCTAATTAGATTTGATGTGGGAAGCGCCTCTAATGCGGTACCATACCGCTCTCCTAAAATGCCAATGAAATATGGGCATCTTTCAATTTGCTCGAGACATATGGGAACAACATCTCCTCGATTCATATCATCGTCGGTTATACCCCACCGAAGATCAACAGCCGTCCATATCAGTGAGCGCTTCTCACACATTTCCCTCAATCGCGGAAAAGTCTTCAGGGCAAGCTCATTGCGCTCTTCAACGAGTCCGCGAAATGTGGAGGAAACGAAGACGCGCACATCGCTCCGCCCCTCGCTATTTAAGTTTACAGCGGCTGCTTCCTTGACCTTATTTCTCTGCTCCCGCTTCTTATTCGCTCGCTTCTCTGCTTCCTCTTGGAGTAGCTCCAGCGTAAGACTGATTCGGTGATCATCAGAACACATCTCGTAAGCCTTCTGAGCTAATAAGAGAGCAGAATCCAAATCAGAATCCATGCAGCTTGCGACTGCTAGCCCCCTATAAGCTAAGGCAACTTCTTCTCGTACGTCAGAGGAACGCTTACCTATCATTTCATAGAAACGCTCAAGCACCGTTATAGTCGCATGTTCTGCTGTCTCAATGATCTTGTTACAATATTCACGAATGCGACCAGAATTCTCAGCCTTTGTGTAAAGAGTTGTCATAGCAAGCCATAGCTCAAATAAATAAGCCGAAGCAACTAAACTACAATGCAATCCTTTAATGGACAAATCCGTAAGAGGAGATGTCGAATGTATAATATTTTCTGCCTCAAGAAATAGAACTTCCGCTTTTGCGAATTCCCCATTATCTCTCAGCAATATAGCCTGTTTTTTCTTTGTGAAATACAGCTCCAAAGGGTTAAAATCTCCTTCTTTAGGCGTGGCAACAGTCTCAATATTATAACCGAAGTTGCCTTTTCCTCTCTGATCTGAGTTATTGTCTTCTGAAAGAGATCTTAGATATTTTCGAAATGTAGTTATAATTCTTACTTCTCCCAGCACCCCAATCCCAAAAAGAGACCAAAACCAGCCGTTCATTGGAATGTTCTGACTCATAATTAGAATAAGAACAATAATGTGAGATAATAAAGATAAAACCCATGGGAGTATAATCCAAAATGGTTTAGGTTTCCTCTTAGGAGTTTCAGTTTTTGATAAAAAAGTTCTTATCACAAGTACAACAAGAAAAAAAATCGCATATGGAAATGTACCAAAAGCCCAGATTATTGCATTCATGGATAAATAAATTGTAAAGGTTTTACAAAGTGCTCTTGCATAATTAAGCCTATTGTAATAAGCGATAAAACAGAAACCAGAGTCGGTATTCCCCGAAAGACCTTCATGGCTTGGGTTGAATGACGGACTCCAATTTGACTAAATCTCATACAGCGTTTTTTCCAGTACTTGCGGAAAAGGGAATGTAAAATGAATGGTATCAAAATCAATCCCATAAATAAAAAAGTGCTTTTCATCATTTCGTTTTTAAAATTAAATATAAATTGATTAACATGATTATAACTGTCAAAAGCAAAATCGCATCGGATCCAAGTTTCATTCACAAAGCTTACAAGTCCACTTGTGGAAGGGGCAAATATTGGTCCGAACATTGCAAAATCAAAAAATTGTCAAAGAACTATTGGATTATAGTAAAATTGCATCTTAAAATTTAACGGACTATTGTATTTTCAAAATGGGGGAGGGTAATATTGTTGGTGTCCTTTTGGTATCTGTGATTTTTTGGGATTAGGTCTTTCATAGCTTAGAGATAGTTTTAGTTCAACATAGGCACAAACGACTTAATGCGTAAAGGAAATAATTTTGGGATAGAAAAGCAAACTGTTTTAAAACATGTTTTTGGCAGACAATATAATGACCGTGTCGGGAGCTTCGCACACCGACAGGTCTGGTCCTGATTTGGTTTTGGGAAAAATATTTTGAACTAGTGATGGATTCACTCGAAGTGAGGCCATCACTAACCCTTATAGAGCAGGTGTAGCTTTAAAAAAGGCAGGTAAGTTTCCTAAACCAAGCCGTAGTTCAAATTTCATTCTTTTGGTAAAGGTAGGTGTTCCCGCCTATGTTGGAATAGAACCGCCAAAACATCTGGTCATTTATTTGAATAACGAATTTTAAAAAAAGGTTGTCCAAAAAGTCGGAAATTTTACCGTAAAGATCCCAAAGATAAAATCACTTAGTTCGCAAATGATAATATACCAAGTATTTAATACTGCGAACTTTGCGAAAACTTTGCGTTCCTTGCGGTAAAAGAACCTTTTTGGAAAGCCTCTTTTTATATTTAAGGCATTACTACGATTGTTTGAATTGCCTGTGCGCTTATCTTAACTTCAGCCAACTGATCACCAATTGAGAGATTTATATTTTTTGATCCTGGATTCATGTTTAAAATTACTACGGAAATGGATCCGTCAGGGTTTTGGGCTGCGGTTACCATTAATGATGGATCGGCGTTTTCAAATCCAATTCGAACAGCACCAGGTCGAATAAACTTACTGAAATGCGCCATCGTATAATAGAGGGGCGTAAAATAGATTTCATCCTTGTCAGGATCAACGATGACAGGTGCAACACACCAGTTTTTAAACCAATTAGGGCCTCCTTGTTTGTCTAAAACCATGTTCCAGTCTATCCAACCGTCAACCCAATTGTTCATGCAACCAATAATATCCCTGGCATAACGGTACACAGGAACATATTTTGGATGAAGGCTTTTCTGGTCCGCAGGTGCCCAATCCCATCCCCAATCGGTAGCTTCTTCCAACCAATACCATTTATCATCCTGCCAATGGGGTACATCTGCATCAACACAAGCTTCAGTTTGGATGAGATGCTTGCCAGGAGCTTTATTGTGCGTAAAATTCAACGATTGTGGAAACCAATCCACAGTACTTGCATACCAGTGAATTGCCAAACCATCGAAGTGTTTTGACGATGATTCGTCCTTGTAAATCACGTTTGCCCATTTTTCCAATTCCGTCCCACGATTTTGGTCATACCCCAGAATTTTTACACGATGTCCATCGGCTTCGAGTTTGGGACCTAGATGGTTTTTCACAAAATCCACCATTTCTTCGGGCGAGTAGTGCATGCTGTCCCAATTGCCACCACACCCAAGTGGTTCATTCTCCACGGTTATCCCCCAAATATCAATTCCCTCTTTTTTATAGGCACTCAAGTACTTTGAAAAAAACAATGCCCAGGTATCATAGTATTCAGGCAACAATTTGCCTCCACGCCAGTCATTGTTGTCCTTCATCCATGGTGGGGCAGTCCACGGTGAAGATATGATCTTAAATCCATCTTCTGAAAATGCCATTGCATCTTTGATCATGGGAATGATATCATCGCGGTCCTCGTCGATTGAAAAATGAGCCAATTCCTTGTCTCCTTTAACAGGCGCGTAGGAATAATTCCCCAATGAAAAATCACACGAATTGATATGTGTACGGGTCAAAGAGTATCTGGCGCCATTGGCCCCGAAATAGGCATCCAGGATCAAATCACGGTTTTTCTTGCTTAATTTGTTCAACAGATAAGCAGATGCTTCAGTAAACGACCCGCCAAATCCGGTGATCGTTTGAAATTTCCGATCAGGATCCAAACGAATGGATACAACTCCATCTCCGGAAGGAAATTCAGTTATTCTTTTAAGTTTGTTGCCATTTGAGGAAGTTTCATAGACTTCGAGAGACAGCTTATTTTGCTTTGTTTGGCAACCCATTATAATGATTATAATAAAACTGACGAAGTAAAATTTTAATCTTTTCATTCTACTTTTAATGTATTTATGGTTAGCTGCATGATTGATGTAGGTGCTACTGGCTTTATCTAACGGGATCAAGTTGACCGATAGGCCCAGCGATCGTTTAACTTGATCGCCGGGCCATTGGAGAGGAACAAACAAACTACTCGGAAAAGACTTGATTATTGCACTGCTTCCTTGTAAACCTTAATATAGTCCACTAACATAGATTGAGGGAATGGAGTTTGGCTTGTAGGAAACCCTAAATAATTGCCACCCACAGCTACATTCAGGATAAGGTAGAAAGGATGATCAAAAACCCAGCTTCCTGTCAGTTTATCAGGAGTAATCCTTTGATAAAGCGTGCTATCAACGAAGAAATCGATATAATCCGTCCCCCATTCAACAGCAAATATATGGAAATCAACATCATACCTGGCATTCTCCAATGTAAAACTTTTTGTAATTGAGGCCGCTCCTGAATAGCCGGGTCCATGCACAGTACCGCTTACGATGTTAGGTTTCTGACCCCTGAGTTCCATGATATCAATTTCCCCACATTGTGGCCATCCTATCGTACTTTCATTGGATCCCAACATCCAGAAAGCTGGCCAGACACCAGGGCCCCATGGAGTTTTGATGCGAGCTTCAATGCGACCGTAAGCTTGTTCAAAAAAACCGGCTGTTTTAATCCGGGCAGAAGTAAAAGCCGAACCCGCATACATCTCACTTTTGGCCGTAATCGCTAAATTACCACTGCCGTCTAAAGATACATTTGAGGTACGATTGGTATAGTACTCCAATTCGGCATTACCCCATCCATTATTGCCCGTCCCAATATCATATTTCCACTTCGTTGCATCAGGTGACACTCCTGCTACACCATTGAAATCATCGCTCCAGACCAATTGCCAGTTTCGTTGTTCAATTTTTTGAACATTCTCCTTTTCACATCCGAACAGAAGAATAATCATAAGTGAATAGATAGCTGCTAAAATCCTATTTTTATTAGCTTTTTTCATAATCCTATATTTTTGATAATTGAATTAAATATTCCATGCATAGTTACCTGTTAAACAGCACGTTGCTAAAATAACTTTTTTTACTTGCCAAATGATATGTTGTCAAAATAGATCACATTATCTGAAGTTCTAGCCTTGAAATCGGGGAATACGATGATTTGATCATATCCATCCTGTACCTGGGCTGTAAAATTGAAGGTCAACTCCTGCCATGCATTGACGACTGTATTTGCAACCTTGATTTCTCCCATCGACCAGCCATCAGATTTCGCAAATTTTATTCCCACATCACTGATGACAGTCTTGTAAACCATTATTTTGACGATACAGTTATTGGCATCTATTTTAAATGTACCCATGTCGCTATGCTTTACTTCACAACCTGCCCATTGCTGACCTGCTGTAAGCGCGGTAAATTTGGCTACTGTTGCAGAGGTATTTATTCCTGTTTTATCAGGATTTGCAACAAAGCTTAGAGCTGGTCCTGTAGCGTTTTCAAATACATTCCAGGTCCATGATGCCCCATAACCGGCCGATTCAAAATCGATTGGACTAGTCAGAGAGTATGCACCACCAGATGCTGCCTTGTAAAAATAAATGTTATCGACCCAGATCGTCCCATTTCCATCAAATTTTAGTTGCATTATGCTCTTTAAATCGACACCTGTAAATGAAGATAATGGAATATTCAGGCTTGTCCACCCAGATGTTGGAACTGTTATTTTATAAGCTTTTTCAGCAGGTCCCGGACTGATCAGGGAAACGTTCAGCAGGGTTGAATTGGCTGACCAGACATCCGCATGAAGGAATCCCATCCCTGAAACATCCTGGTTGCTGCCTAATTGAATTCCCTGGTAATTTAATCCGACATATTTAATTGTATTATTTCCCGCGACCGCAACCTGCGAAAATACGGTACCCTGCCCCCAGTTGGGATTCAGATCTGTTCCTGTCACATTGGTATAGGCATCGCTGAATACTGAAATGACGTTTGATTGACTGGTAGTTGGAATTGGTGCTGCGGTAGTTGGCTCAGTTTGCGGGGCTCCTCCGGTTTTGTAGAAATAGATATTGTCGA
>JBAXWR010000161.1:0-16718 GCA_037128295.1 Mariniphaga sp. | reverse complement strand
GAGGATGCTATGGATTCCTGAAGTGAAACCACCGCCGACATACGCAAGAATACCATAACGGTAAACGGAAACTAAATATCCGTAACCGTCCACGATAAGAACATCCGCATTTCCCAAATCTTCCGGCGAAGCTTTGGAATAAAGCGCATAAGGTTTTTGGAGCGCGTAAACGATCCTTTCGAGGTTTTGCTGTGTTACTTCATGAGGTGCAATTACAAATTTCTGGCCAACTTGTGACTTGTTTATATAGGGGATTAAAAGATCCTCATCCTCTTTCCATGTACTTCCTGCTATTATGGCTTTTTGTCCCTGGCAAAATACTTCAAGTTTTTCAAGTCTTGGTGCTGCGTCAGAAATTTCGCTCACACGGTCCAAACGTGTGTCACCCGACATGGATACATTTTTAAAATTGTATTTCTGCAGCAGATCATACGATGACTTGTTTTGAACAAAGATATGTTCGTATGTTGCTATGGCATTCAGGTACCATTTACCCCATGGCTTGAAAAAGATTTGTGATGGCCGGAACAGAGCCGAAAAAATGTAAGTAGGTATCCCCGCTTCTTTTAATTGAGTCAAAAAATGATACCAAAATTCGTACTTAATAAAAAAAACTTTCTCTGGTTTAACGATTGAAATAAACCGTTTAGCATTTTTTCGGGTATCCAGGGGAAGATAAAAAATATAATCGGCATATTCATAATTTTTCCTGAATTCGTAACCGGAAGGTGAGAAGAAGGTAAGCAGGATTTTGTACTCAGGTTTCAGCTTCCTAATGGCTTCTATTACCGGCCTTCCCTGTTCAAATTCGCCCAATGATGAGGCGTGAAACCACAGCAATGGTTCACCGGGTATTATGGTTTGGCTAAGCCGCTTAAAAATATCACGACGGCCTTCGATCCATTTTCTGGCTTTTTCGTTTCGAAACGAAACAATCCGAACCAGCAGGTAATATCCAAGTATTCCTAAGTTGTAAAGCCACCTCATTTTTAATCCATTTAGCTTTACAAATGTATTTTATTTAAACAAATATACGAAACCTGATCTTTAATCACTACTACTCTGATATCCAATATCATCTGGTAAATCTGGCAGAAAGGAAGCGGCTACAGCAAGTTGATCGCACCGCTCGTTTCCCGGTATATTGGCATGTCCCTTTATCCATACAAATTTTATCGAATGAAGAGGATAGGAGATCAGGAACCTTTTCCATAAGTCACTATTTTTTTTCCCTTTAAAGTTGGTTTTAACCCAGTTGAACACCCATCTTTTTTCGACCGAATCCACAACATATCTGGAATCGGTGTAGATAATAACTTTACATGGTTTCACCTTTAAAGCTTCAAGCCCGGCCAAAACTGCCATAAGCTCCATCCTGTTGTTGGTGGTAAGCCTGAATCCCTGTGAAAGTTCTTTTCGACGCTGCCCGGATATCAAAACTACACCATAACCGCCAGGTCCGGGATTGCCACGTGCTGCTCCATCGGTGTAAATAGTGATTTCTGGATTTTCAAAAGCGGCCATTCTTTTAGTTTATCAATTGCAAAGAGGAAAATGAAGATATTCAGTCTATCATGGTAACCTGTTGATTGTTTCTTAAAAGTAGAAGAGATTGAAAAAATAGAATTTTCAACCTTTTTACTAAAGTTACAGAAGTCTGTACCCAAGAAGTAGATATATAAAAATCATTCAAAACGACAAACCATTACTGATGGTAACGTTGGCCTTCTGATTTAAAATAGATAGTATATTTAATCGCTGCATCTCTAACTAAATGAATTCCATCACTTGTTGTACAATCAGAAGAATCTGGTAAAGAAATATAATTGTATTTTGATGTTGGAAAATGTTTGAAAAATTCTTCCCTTATACTTTTTGACATTGGCAGGTTCGTTAATTTATTATCAACAGGCATTTCAAAAAAAACAATATTTACACCCATGTTTTCAAATTTCAGAATGTATTCAGATAATTTATTAAACGACTGATCCAGTTCAACCTGCTCCGGTTTATGCGAATACTCACTAATTTGGATGTTGAGCATTTTTAAAAATAATTCATTGTCTTTGTTTGATCTAATGTCAATTGTGTCTTTTTTTTGATTTCGCTGACTAAAGGAAAATTTCGGTTTGATTTCCGTTATTATTATATTACCAATTTTTCCTATAATACCGATTGGTTGTTTATCTTCACGTAAGGATAACACTATTTTCCTTGGGTAGTAGAGGATTGGTGAAGTTAATGTTGCAGTAAATCCCTGACTTTCATGGCGTAAGATGTAATTCATTTCAATAAAGATATTCTTTGGCAGTTTTGGCTTCTGTGCTATTATTTTTAGCCCATCAAAAATACTCAAGCCTCTAAACGATAAATTATACGTTTTAGATAAGGCTGCTGTATTTAAATTGCATGAAAGGGATGATCCAATTATTACACTTTGAATTGTGTCACTTTCGTCATATAAAAATTTTTGAGCGTTTATTACATTACTTTGCCACTGATGTTGTGAAGCTCGCCACCATGTAGGTGAATAGAAAACAAAAATTGTATAAAACAGGAATATCAATATTGCGGCTGAAATAGACTTCTTTATCATGATTAATTAAAATTGAAAATAGATAAAAGCACCGGATGAACCACTGTTAACCACAATTAAAAAAAGCATAATACCATATAGAAGGTATTCATAACTTCTATATGGTTTATAAAACAATCTATCTTTTAATAAATAAATTGAGTGATATAATATTACAGGAGAGGAGTATAGCAAAATATAAATGATAATCTGAAAATCATTTATATTTCCAAAATTATTGAACAGGCATCTAAAATATCCGATGACATGTTCGAAATTTGGCAATTTAAATAGTAACCAGGCCAAAGTTACAAATCCAAAAATCAAACAACCCTTAAATATTCTGAATATCCGCGTAGGTTTAATACTAATCGTCTCACCGAAAAACCGTTCAATTGCCAATGCAAAGCCATGAAAACTCCCCCATATAGCATAACTCCATGCCGCTCCATGCCAAAGCCCCCCAAGAAACATAACAATCATCAAATTAATATAAGTACGGACTTTACCTTTTCTATTTCCTCCAATTGGGAAATACAAGTATTCCATTAAAAAAGTGGACAAAGATATATGCCATCTTTTCCAAAATTCTTTGAAAGATGTAGAGATATAAGGGAAATTAAAATTAGCATTAAAATTGTATCCAAAAAGTTTGGCTAAACCTATTGCGATTAGTGAGTAACCTGCAAAATCAGCAAATATCTGATTGGAATACCCAAATAGCATTACAATTAAAGTTAGCGTTGAATGCCCCTGAAAGTATGGGAAAGCAATCCAGAATGTAAAGTCTTTTAAATTGTCAGCTACCACCATTTTCAAAAAATACCCTGTAAGGATACTCTTGAAAAATGATTCCCATTGAATTTCACTTAAGTATTTTATACCAATTTGAGGAATAAAATCGTGAGCTTTGACTATGGGTCCAGATATTAATTGCGGGAAAAAGCCCTTAAAAAAAAGTACCCTTTCCGAATGTTTAAGAAAAGATTTCGGAACAATGTCTTTATTGTTGAAATACTTTTCTTTATAAACATCAACTACTAAACTTATACCCTGAAAAGTAAAGAAAGAAATTCCAATGGGCAAAGGAATGTTGATAAGAAATTCACCAACGGAACTGCTCTCCTTAAAAAAAGTTCTTGAAAATAGGGGACTATATTTAAAAAAAATGAGTATTGAAAGATTTAATGCAACTCCCAGAATAGCGGATGCTTTTTTGTATTTATCAGTACCATAAGCTATGTAATAGCTGGAAACAATGTTGATGCTAACTGAAAGTAATAATAACAGAACTAATATTGGTTGATTGTAGGCATAAAAAAACAAACTTGAGACTATTAAAATCGGAACCTGAAATTTTGAAAAAATGGAAGAATAGTATAAAATAAAAGTTACTAATGCAAATCCAATAAAAGTAAAACTATTAAAAAGCATAATTCTTTTTTTATTAAAGCAAGTTTAATCTTAAATTCACTAAAAATAAACTTTTCAGTTCAATTCAGAGTCATCTCTCATCATTTCCGAAAAACTAAAATGAGCTGGCTATTTAACCAGCTTCATTTCTTTGATTATATTGGTTGCACCTGCATACTTATCGATAGTCCAAAGGACAAACCGGATGTCAACATTGATACATTTCTGAATATCTGGCTCAAAGGCGATATCCCCGCTCATGGCTTCCCAGTTGCCATCGAAGGCGATACCAATCAGTTCGCCGTTACCGTTAATGACAGGACTACCTGAGTTACCACCGGTAATGTCGTTATTTGAAGTAAAACAGGTGTGCAAAGTACCATCTTTATCAGCATATTGTCCGTAATCTTTGGCATTGTACATATCGACGACTTTTTGAGGGAAATCAAAATCGACATCTCCTGCAATTCCTTTTTCGGGATAACCTTTCAATGTCGTGAAGTAGTCATAGTAGGTGGCATCGCGGGGTTCATATCCGTTCACTTCCCCGTAGGTGAGCCGCATTGTCGAATTCGCGTCAGGATAGACCGATTTTCCACTGTTCATTTCGTTTAATCCGGCAACAAACAACCGACGGGCCCTTTCAACCTTCCCGGTCGATTTGGTCATGGCCTGATTTATTGTATTCATTGTCTCGAAGATCGAGCGCATCGCCACAAAGGCCATATCTTTTTCAAGAACTTTTAGTGATGGGTTTTTCAGGAATGATTCCATCTTGTCTTTACTCGCGAAAATGGTTTTTTCGAACATTTTTTGAGCGTACAGATCAAAATTACCTTTAAACTTCGATCCCACAACCTCAAAAACTCCGGGAATATATTTGGGATTGACTTTTGCACTGTAAATTTTCAATAAAGATCCGGTAACTTTCATATCGGTATTTGCATCGTAATCTTTAAAGTACTCATCCAGAGTTCCTTGAATACCCTTGGCAGATCCTTCAATGACAGGTTTATCTGAACTCTTCAAGGCTTGGTAGAGTGATAAAGCCTGCGCCGCAAAACCAAAGATCTCGGCACCACCCAATAAAGCTTCACGGGCATATTGGGATGCTATTTTTTCGTCAACAGTCTGAAATGCAGCATTGATCGAGTCGAGAGCAGTACCGTATTTTGCAACCCTTTCCGGTGATTCGTTTACCCATTTTAGAAAGTCTTTTTCTATTGCCTGTTTTTTACCGATTACATTAAGTGCTGCCAAACCTTTGTTCTGGCCAATTGAATATTTGTAATAGTTTGAACTTCTCGCAAATTTTGAAGCATATTGAATTCGGGCTTTTTGGCTGGTAGCCATATAGCTGCTGATAATGTTCAATTTAGCTTCCCTTGCCGTAATCCTTACTGTATTCACAACGTCCATTGTGTATTTTACCTCGTTTGATGTCCTATATCGGGTTGTAGTACCCGGATAACCCATAACCATAGTGAAGTCGTTTTTGCCGACCCCCTTCAACGAAATGGGTAGAAAGTGCTTTGGATGATAAGGAACATTATCTTTCGAATAGGCAGCAGGTTTACCATCAGGTGCACAATACACCCTGAACATGGAAAAATCGCAGGTGTGGCGTGGCCACATCCAATTGTCGGTTTCGCCACCAAACTTGCCCAATGACTGCGGTGGAGCACCAACCAGACGAATGTCTTTAAATGTCTCTGTTACAAATAGATAATATTTATTGGACTCAAAGAAGCTTCTCACACGTGTTTCATAGGCTGTTTCTCCTTTCGCTTCTTTTTCAATTTTTGCAGAAGCCTCGCGCACTTTAGCCATACGGGTCTTGTCATCAGTATTATCGGTAATGCCGGCAAGTACCTGATCGGTAACATCTTCCATACGTATCAGAAAAGTTACCGTCTTTCCGGGGTTTGCAAGTTCATCCTCGCGTTTCATCGCCCAGAATCCGTCCCTGAGATAATCGTGATCTACAGAACTGTGCGCCTGGATTTCGCCAAAACCACAATGATGGTTGGTAAGAAGCAATCCATCTTCAGATACGATTTCGGCTGTACATGAACCACGGTCGAGGGCAACAACGGCATCTTTTAAACTTGATTGGTTGATGCTGTAAATCTGCTCGGCTGTCAGGTTGCAACCCATTGAGTTCATTTTCTGAATGTTCAATTTCCCTACAAGCGAAGGTAGCCACATTCCCTCATCGGCTTTGGAGCTTAGGTTAAAAAAGAGCACAATGGCAAAGAGTGCTGCTAAACTTTTTTTCATCCGTAACTAATTTTTTTATTTGTTATTACAGTGACATTCCTGGTTTTAAGCCTGCCATTGCAACTAAATCGTTTATCGGCGCAAAATTAACTTTATTTATAAATGTACATCATTGAAAATAATCATGTAATAATTTTTTTCATGTGCCAAAACTTTCATTTTAATGATTCGACAAAAGCTTTCACCTTGCTTTCGATTGCACCTTCTCCGGTCAGGGATTTAATAAATGCACTTCCAATAATTGCTCCGTTGGTATGATGGGCTGCTGATTCAAAAGATGCTTTATCAGATATACCAAACCCGACTAAAATTTTAGAATTGAGGTTCATTTTATGGATCCTATTAAAATAGGCCATTTGTTCATCGGCAACACCAACTTTTGCACCTGTCGTGGATGAGGAAGAGACCAGATAGATAAACCCTGTCGATAATGCATCGATCTTTCTGATCCGTTCATCGGGAGTTTGAGGGGTTACAAGAAAAATATTGCTCAAATGGTTTGATTCAAAAACTTCTTTGTATTCTGCCTCAAAAATCTCAAGTGGCAGATCTGGAATGATCGTTCCGTCAATACCTGTTTCTTTGCATTTCTCACAGAAATCCTCAATCCCATATTGCATCACAGGGTTTAGATAACCCATTAATATTAAGGGAATTGAAAATTTTTTACGGATATCTTTCAATTGTTCGAATAATAGTTTGATAGACATCCCGTTCATCAATGCAATTTCTGAGCTTTTTTGGATCACTGGCCCATCGGCAACAGGATCGGAAAAAGGAATCCCGATTTCAATCAGGTCGGCACCGTTTTTCTCAAGTTCGGCAATGATTGCCACTGTATCGTCCAGGTTCGGGTATCCTGCTGTAAAATAGACCGATAATATACTTTTATCTTTTCTTTTAAATAGTTGTATGATCCGGTTTTCCATTTTTGTTTTAATTATAACTTAGTTCTTACACATTCTTAATTGTGAAATCATAACTTGTTTTTCAGTACTAGCCCCCTGCGCCAGTTGCCAGCCGCCAGTTGCCAAATGCATTTTATTTAACCGATTGATAGTACTTCAGATAAGCTTCCATATCCTTGTCCCCACGTCCCGAAACATTTACAACAACCACATCATTGGGTTTAAAATTGATCATTTCGAGGGCTGCCAAAGCGTGTGCCGACTCCAATGCCGGGATAATCCCTTCACATTGGGTCAGGAATAAAGCTGCTTTCAATGCCTCTTCATCCGTTGCGCTTAGAAATCGGGCACGTTTCGTGACAAACAAATTGGCATGCATCGGACCAATTCCGGGATAGTCCAAACCTGCGGAAATAGAATAGGGTTCAATTACCTGTCCATCAGATGTTTGCATTAGAAGGCTTTTGCTACCGTGAAGGACACCTGGCTTTCCGAGTGCGGTTGTAGCAGCCGATTCACCAGTTTCGACACCTTTGCCTGCCGCTTCGACGGCAATTAAGTTGACATCAGGATTGTCGAGAAAATGGTAAAAAGCACCAGCGGCATTGCTTCCTCCTCCAACACAGGCAATTACATAGTCAGGAGTTTCTTTACCTGTTTTCTCAAGGAGCTGCACCCTGATTTCTTTGCTGATCACCGATTGGAATCTGGCAACCATATCGGGGTAGGGGTGAGGCCCCACCACAGAACCGATAATATAATGTGTATCCACAGGGTTATTGATCCAGTCGCGGATGGCTTCGTTGGTCGCATCTTTAAGGGTTTTATTTCCGCTCTGTACTGGCCTTACCTCAGCGCCCAGCATTTTCATCTTTTCGACATTGGGCGATTGACGTGCCACATCGACAGCGCCCATATAAACGATGCATTTCAAACCTGCCCTGGCACAAACTGTTGCGGTAGCCACACCATGCTGACCGGCTCCAGTTTCGGCGATAATGCGAGTTTTACCCAATCGCTTCGCCAGCAAAATCTGACCAATAGTATTGTTGATCTTGTGCGACCCTGTATGGTTAAGGTCTTCCCTTTTAAGGTAAATATTTGTTTGATAATGATCCGAAAGGCGGTCGGAGAAATAGAGCGGCGAGGGCCTTCCGGCATAGTCGCGAAGCAGTTGCCGAAACTCCTGCTGAAAATCCACACTTTCGATGATTTCCAAATAGCAATTCTGTAAGTTATTGATATTCTGATACATCATTTCGGGTATATAGGCTCCCCCAAAAATGCCATAATATCCTTTATCGTCTGATTGATAATTCATTGTGTCGTAGAATCTAAGTGTTAAAAAGTTCATCGAGCCACTTTATGAAGAGGCCACAAGTTTGTTCTTCAGTTGTTAGAAATCGTTTTGTAATGGCCAAACCCATTGGAGTGCCAGGATCCTCTTGCAAGGAAAGCCAGGAATGAATGGTTGCTTTGGATTTATGAATTAATGAATATTTATTGAGATTCAAACTCTCAATGTGGTCAAGAGTCTGATTGACAATAGGTGAAAGTTGGTCGTCCTTCGGAACAAGAAAAACGATAAAATCTTCGAGCATCCCATTAAGGTTATTGTTTGGCATAATCCAAACGCCAACTTTTATATTATCCTCATTTCTAAGGATAAGGCCATTTAACGGTAGGTTCAAAGGTACAATATATCCAAAAGTTGAAAGCAAACCTTTCAATGAATCCCATCTGGTACCAATATCCGAATCTGCATCTATAATTACCCCCAATGCCTCTAAACCTGATTGTTTGAATCGAACGGGGATTTGCTCAATTAATCTATCAATACCTTCACAATCAATAACATCAAAAGATTCTTTTACCTTGAATTTTTCGCACAAAGCCCATATGACATGTTGATCATCTTTTCCTTCTACCAAAAGTTTTTTATTGAATATCTGGTTCGGTTTCATTAGCGGGTTTCGATATTATTGACTGTTGCTATTCTTAATTCATTAGCGTCATATTCAACTTGCCTTATTGTTCCATTTCTGTTCTCAAGACGGATAAGCTTTCCGTCAGTTACATTATCTGGGTTATTCAAAACCGTGGCAAATCCTGTAATGCAATCCTCACTATGGGTTGTGGCAAAGATTTGCACATTCAATTTCCTAGCCAGGTCAAAAATAATCTTCCAGAGTTGGTTCTGTACTGAATGGTGTAAACCGTTTTCAAATTCATCAATCAATAAATAGCCATTGTCAGCATTGACCAAGGCAAGTATGATCGTTAAAATCCGATTAATCCCATCACCCATACTCTGTAAAGGTAGAATGGCCGATGATTTTGACAATTTGATGACTGCGCTCCTTTCACCCATCGATTCTTCAACAAAAGCAATCCTTTCAGTCGATGGTTCAATAATTTTTAAAGCTTCAATTACAAATTTCTCCTTCTCGGTCAATATTATTTTATCAAATAGCTTTCCATTGATCTCCCTGTCGATATTTCTGGTTCGGATAAATTGCAAACTATCGTTATTCCCCTGACTTCTGAAACCTGTTCTATTTCTAAAGAGTCTATCCTCTTCAAAAGAAATGATGGATGAACTTTTTCCTTCCTTTATTTCGATGCCCTCCTTAAGATTTGCAAATTCCTGATCTAAAGCATTTTGTGCCAAAATTCTTTTTCTTGCCGTAATACCTCCCTGATTGTCTTTTTGGATTTCATCAAAATATTTCACAAATCTAAGTGATATTGTCTTTTCTGAGGAAAGGCTATCCCCAATTAAGGTGCTTCCAAGAGAACCAATCGAAATAGCATCAGATTCTTCAAATCCAACAACCCTGCCTGTGAATAAAGATGATAAAGCGCGAATGTTTAATTCCGTCGTATTTTTGTTAGGATCATTCTGCCTGAAACTTTCCCCTCTGTCGCCTAACAATTGATAAATTAAAGCCAAATCCCCCCTTGTAGCATAAACTGCAATCGCTTCAAGCAAAGTAGATTTTCCTGTATTGTTTTTGCCTATGATAAGATTGACCTTGCCCAAAGAAGAAATACTGAGCTTCTTAAGGTTCCGATAGTTTTTAATATCCAATGAATCAAGCATGGTTTTTTGTTTTTTCAAAAGTAATAGTTTTTCAATAAAGAATTTTCGTCCAAATTTACTGTCAAATCACATTTTATAATCCTCTTACAATTATCCATGGTAACGAAATGAAGCATCATCAATCATCGACCAAAACCTCTTCCATAAATACTTTTAATTTTTGAATATCCTTTAAAGCAGGTTCCACTTCAAATCCACTGTTCACATCGATGGCATATAACTTATTGTGAGATAGGTTTTTGATGTTTTTCGAGTCAATTGGCTTAATTCCACCACTAAGGAAGAAAGGTTTTTCTCCCGAATATTGGTCTAATTTTTCCCAGTCGAATTTTAAGCCAGAGCCGCCGGGCAACTCCCCGGCCGTGTCGAACAGGTAAAAATCACACCAGGGATCATAAGGTTTGACCAGCTCAAAATCAAAATCATTTGAGACGTTGAATACTTTGATCAAAGGGATACCCAACATTTTAAGCCTTTCGCAATAACCCGGGATTTCACTTCCGTGAAGCTGCGCCAAATCAAGCCGATTGGATTTAAATTTTTCCAACAAACTGTCGAAAGGTTCATCGACAAAAACCCCAACTTTTTGGATATAAACAGGAATCAATGACAGTATTTCATCTGATATCTGATCACCAATGTAACGTTTTGATTTTGGATAGAAGATAAAACCGATATAATCAGGGTGTAGTTCCACAAGTTCCTTAATGTTTGAAGGGTTACGCATACCGCAAACTTTTATTTTCATGACAATTTTAATTTTGAAATAAAATCAAGGCAGGCCAAAGCAGGGTCACCTGTTTTCATAAAATTCTCGCCCATCAGAAAGCCTTGAAAACCACGGCTTCTCAGGTAATCCACAGTTTCGGGATCACCAAGACCGCTTTCTGATATTTTGATAGCCTCTGCCGGTAGCTTATCGAGCAGTTGTAGCGAACGGTTCAGGTCAACTTTGAAATCTTTGAGGTTCCGGTTGTTGATGCCTATCATATCTACCTTATTGTCAATCTTTTGGAATTCAATTTCATCATGGAGTTCCAGCAGCACCTCCATTCCCAGGTCGTGGGCGATTGAAGTGAAACGGGAGATCTCTGATTCTTTAAGTACGGCGGCAATCAATAGGATCACATCGGCGTTCAACAATCGCGATTCGAAAATCTGGTATTCGTCAACCATAAAATCTTTTCTGAGCATGGGAGTTAAAGGGTTAGCATTCCGGGCACACAAAAAATCATAGGTGCTGCCACCGAAATAAGCTGAGTCAGTCAGAACCGAGATTCCTGAAACACCCGCTTCTGCATAACCCTTCGTGACAATCTCAGGAAGTACACGATCATTTATAATCCCTTTGGAAGGAGACCTTCGTTTGAATTCGGCAATAATTCCACTACTCCCCTTCAGTAATAATCTGTTTGACAATGAATTACGAGGCGTGGATAAATCTAAGCCAGCTTTAAGTTCCGAAAGCGGTATTTTCGATTTCTGAAGATCAACTTCCTGACGACGATTGACAACGATCTGGTCAAGTATAGTGCTCATTGTAATGAGATTAATTGATTTAGAACCTTCAAAGCTTTTCCCCCGGTCAAAGACGCCTCTGCCATTTCAATACATTCTTCGATCCCTTTTCCAGGAAAATAGGTTGCCAAAGCCATTGCCGAGTTTGCCAATACCACCGAATTCTGGGCCGTAGTCCCATTGCCTGTAATCACATTTTTGAAGATCGCCGCTGTTCCAGGCACATCGCCAGATCCTGCCAGTTCCTCCGGTTTAAAATGAACCATTCCTAAATCGAAGGGTGAATATATCCGGTCTGATTTGTTGGTAAGAGCTTTAAAATCACCCGTAAGGGAAATCTCGTCATAACCATCCAGACTATGGATAATGCAATAATTGACATTGCTCTTCTGATAAAGGTAATTATACATTCTCGCCAGTTCGAGGCTGAAAACCCCGACGATCTGGTTTTGTGGCTTTCCTGGGTTAACAAGTGGCCCAAGCATATTAAAGAAAGTTTTCAGCCTTAAAGCCCGTCGCACAGGGGCCACATTTTTCAATCCCGGATTGAAAAGCGGTGCATGTAAGAAGGTGATCCCGCATTGTTCCAGTTCTTTGCGCAATTTGTCGGGATTGTTCGATGGTTTATAACCGAGGTATTCCATTACATTACTAGATCCGCAACCCGAGGAGGCGGCATAATTTCCATGTTTTGCAACCGAAGCCCCAGCTCCGGCAATCACGAAAGCCGATAAGGTCGAGATGTTGAAAGTGTCTTTGCCATCACCACCAGTCCCGCATAAATCGATTGTATTGAAGTCGGATAAATCAACTGACAAACATGTCTTTAACAGCGCATTGCGAAATCCTGCAAGTTCGTCAATACTGATTGTGCGCATGTTAAAAACGGTAATAAACGCAGCAATTTCTGCATCAGAGTATTTCCCCTCTGCAATTTCTAGCAGTACTGCTTCTGCTTCTTCAATTGTTAACTTCTTATATTCAAATAGATAAGATAATAATTCTTTCATGGTCGTATTTTTAAAAGCCCCCCTTCTGTCCCCCCAAGGGGGGAAACCAGGGAACCGTTCATAATTTTAAAAGCCCCCTTTTGTCCCCCCAAGGGGGGAAACCAAGGAACCAAAAGCCCTTCTCTCATTCTCTCATTCTCTCACTCTCCCAATCAGTGCCTCACCCAATTTTCGAGGATCTTTTCACCAAGAGGTGTCAGAATTGATTCGGGATGGAACTGAACTCCTTGGATATCGAATTCGCGGTGCTGGAACGACATAATACGCCCCTCGTTGTCGAAACTGGTGATCTCAAGAACGGCAGGAAGTGAATCCTTTTCCACTATCCACGAGTGGTACCGCCCAGCTTCGAATGTTTCGGGCATATCCTTGAAAAGATAGGTTTTGGCCACCACATTGATAGGGGTGGCAATGCCATGCAGCACGCTGTTCATATTTTGTAATGTACCGCCAAAAGATTCACCAATGGCCTGATGTCCAAGGCAAACCCCTAAAAGAGGTTTCTTACCGGCATAGTTTCGGATCACCGAAAGCATCGAACCTGCTTCAACAGGGATTCCCGGTCCCGGCGAGAATACGATTTTGTCATACAAGCCAGGTTCTTCTTCGGCCACTTCGTCATTTCTTTTAACAGTCACCTCCACACCTTCAAACTTCTTCAAGGCATGTACAAGGTTGTAGGTAAAAGAGTCGTAATTATCTATCACTAATATTTTCATTTGGGTTTGTTTTTTATTTTCAAGTTTTCTTAATCTCTTATTTTCATTGGACAATTTGGACGCTGTGGACAATTTGTTGGGACCGTTCCCCTTTTCCATTCTCCCTTCTTCGGTTTCCCTTCTCCTTTTTTCTCTCCCTCTCCCCATCTCTCCCTCTCAGCGTCTTCCCCTCTCACTTTATCCCTTTTGCCATATCAATAGCCTTCTTCAATGCCGCAAGTTTGTTCCTAACTTCCTGCAATTCGCTCTCTTCGTCTGAAGCGGCTACCACACCGGCACCGGCCTGATAGAAAAGGGTGTTGTTCTTGCTTAAAAACGACCTGATCATAATGGCATGGTTAAAGCGGTTGTCGAAACCGATAAAGCCGATACAACCCCCATAATAGCCACGGTTCTGGTTTTCGTATTTGTCGATCAGTTCCATGGCTTTGAACTTAGGAGCGCCGGAAAGTGTCCCGGCAGGAAACGAATCGCCCATTACCCTCACCGGATTTGCCCCCTCTGGCAGCACCCCCGATACTTTGGAGACGAGGTGGATCACATGCGAGTAGAACTGAACTTCACGGAACAACTCCACCTTTACGTCTTTCGCATTGCGACTCAGGTCGTTACGTGCAAGGTCAACCAACATTACATGTTCGGCATTCTCTTTGGGGTCGTTTGAAAGTTTCTCGGCAAGCAACCTATCTTGTGCATCGTTTCCGGTCCGGCGAAACGTTCCCGCAATTGGGTTGATCGAAACCTTTTGTTTGTTGATCTGAAGTTGTGCTTCAGGAGACGACCCAAAAATCTTATAACTTCCATAATCGAAATAAAACAGATAAGGCGAAGGATTTATTGAACGCAGGGCGCGGTAAACATTGAAATCGTCGCCCAAAAAATGCTGGGAATATTGTCTCGACAGCACAATCTGGAAAACATCGCCCCTGAAACAATGCTCTTTACCCTTGGAAACCATGGCTTTAAATGCTTCATCCGTGATATTTGAAATTTCCTCATTTACAGTGTCAAAAGTAAACGAGGCAAAATTGCGGTTCGTCAGCAGATCTTCTATTGCATTCAGGGAAGATGTTTCGCCTTCGAAAAGGTTTTCGATCAGTTGGATACGGTTCTGGTAATGGTTGATGGCGATAATGTAATGGTAAAAGGCATAATGGATCTCAGGAATTGCATAACCCGGATTTACCTGATGGTTGAATTTAATGGTCTCGAAATACTGCACGCCATCGTAACTTACGTAACCAAAAAACCCGTTGGCCGGAAGTTCTGAAGAGCTGTTTTCGGAACTGAAACATTCAAAGAAAGCCTCCATTTCATCCGCCAATTGACCGCTTTTGGTGATCTGCCCGATCTCCATCTGGCCATCGGGATATTTCTTCACCGTTTTGAATTGTTCAACCTCGATCGATGCTTCCGGTTTGAGGCAAATAAAAGAATAGCTGTTTTCGAGGCTGTGATGGTCAGAGCTTTCGAGCAAAAGTGCGTTCGGATAAATATCGCGCAGCTTAAGGTACACACTCACAGGAGTTACCGTGTCGGCAAGGATCTCCTTTACATTTGTTTTAAAATTGTACTTTTTCATTTTTGTATATTGTTTTGAATGATTTCTTAATAAAAAAACGGCTTATCGTGATCCGATAAGCCGTTTTCCCTTGCACAGGGTCACAAGAACTTTATCCTTTCACGTTTGTAAAAAGTAATCCTGCCAACGCCATGTTCCTGTATTTTGTGATAACTGTTTCATTTATAATTCGTTAATTGATATTGACTTTGAATTCCATTTAATAATAAATAAAAACCGGCTTACCTGTCAAGGGTAAGCCGGCTGAATGTATTTTTAAAAATACAATATGGCTTTACCTCAACAGAGGAAAGTGTTGCCCCACCAAAGCCATATTGATTTAAAAGTCTTCATCGTTCTATTTGTTTCGGTGCAAAGAAAAACAATTTTTTTGATTACGGCAATAATTTTGAGAAAATTTGGAAATTATCTAAATAGCTAAAAATTTCCTTTTTTCGGGGATTGATATTGAGATCATTGTTAAATCAACGGGTCTTTCTATGGAAGAGATTCAAAAATTGCCGCTTTAAAATAATCATTAAAATCCAATAGACATTATTATCTACGCCTTACTTCATTTTTATCAACTTTTTACAAATTCTTCAATAATGGTTTTCAGGTGTTTCAACAATTTTACGATGTCGTAAAGTTCTTCGTCGGTGCTTATGTACGAATTGCTTATTGCATATTCCTTCCCTTGCAAGACCATAAATTGCCATTTTTCGCCTTTTACGGTAATACCATAAATGGGCCGCGTGTTATTGTTCAGTTCCTGGGCCACAAGCATTGCTGCCAAACATTGTCCTGCAGGGTCGCCATCAGGGTCTTTTTCTTTTTTGTATTCATGGAAGCAAAAATAGGGAATTTCGGGCCTGCGACGCCCTTTTGCCACTACCGCATCAGGATATCCAGACAACTCATAATCACCGATTACTGCTTTAAGCAAACGTTCCGAGAACATACCATATTCATTTGTATTAAGGTCTATAACACTGAACAATGGACCAATAAAATGTTCTATTAGTTCGTATTCATTCCAATCATTTACCCGATATTTCAATTTTTTTTGCAAATGATTTAATATTCTGTCTTCAAAATCATCGATAATGTAATTTTTTTGAGATGAGATCCAATTATCCAATTGATCCATTTCTTCCAATTGAACTAGTCCAAAACTTTTTTCCAGAAAATATAAATCACAATCTTTAAAATTTTTCTTTATCGGTTCCATAACTTCTGTTTTTATGATAATTTCCCAAAGGTACAAAAAAGAAACTGAATTTAATTATTTTTGCACAGCAAATTAACGGTTTCAATGTCAAGATATTACATCATATTTGCATATATCTGTTTGATTAATAGCAGCTTAGTCTTAACAAGCTGTAAATATGCCAATAAGGATACCCAATCCCTCAATTTGAGACAGTTAAAAGCGCTCCCTCTATTGGATTCCCTTCAGAACAGGTTCTGGTATTATTATTTCATCAGTGCCGATTCGGCAGAATTGGCGGTAAACAGCTCACTTGCAATACTTGATACGGTGAAGGTTCCTGCCTACGAGATCATGGCGTACATCCATCTTTCCGAATTGTACCAGTACCGGAAACCCGATATCAACAAAGCCTCCCTCA
>JBAXWR010000160.1:0-16759 GCA_037128295.1 Mariniphaga sp. | reverse complement strand
ATTCCATCAATTCTTTCGTGTCTATGTCTTCAACCTCAATATCAATTTCGGTGGCACTATCTTTTCTTTTGTACCTGCCAACATATTCGACCGAAAATTTCAACACGTTTTCGTCTTTGATGGCATCGGTAATCACATATTTGTGCAGGCAATCTCCAAACAATTCTTTGGTAGTCCGTTTGCCCAATTCGTTTTTCACCGCATTTTCGGCAAAGATGGGCGTTCCGGTAAAACCGAACATTTGCGGATTGTTGAAAAATGTATTGATTCGTCCATGTGTCTCGCCAAATTGAGAACGGTGGCACTCATCGAAAATAAATACGATACGTTCGTCTTTGAGCTTTTCCATTTTTCCCGAATACTGCTTCTTGCTGATGGCAGTATTCAATTTTTGAATGGTGGTGACAATCAATTTTGTATCGTCCGAGAATTGTTTGACCAAAGCTTTTGTGTTGTCGGTACCATCGATGCTACCTTTGCTGAAACCATTGAACTCGCGGGTGGTCTGATAATCCAGGTCTTTACGGTCAACCACGAAAACAACCTTTTTTACTTTTGGCAGATGGGTAAGTATTTGACTGGCTTTGAACGAGGTGAGCGTTTTTCCCGAACCTGTGGTGTGCCAGATATAACCATTGCTCCGGCTGTGCATCACCTTGTCAACAAGGGCTTCAACGGCGTAATACTGATACGGACGGAGAACCATTGCTATTTTTTGGGTCTCGTTCAGCACAATGTATTTGCAGATCATTTTCGAGAGATGGCAAGGCTCCAAAAACTCGCTTGTAAAACCGTTCAGGATATTGGTAAGCCGTTTGTTTTCCTTGTCGGTCCAGTAAAAGGTTTGTTTGAACGATTGGAATCTGTTGTTGGCATAGTATTTTGTGTTTACGCCGTTGCTGATGACAAAGATTTGAAGGTATTGGAACAGGGCAGAGTTTGCCCCGAACGAATGTCGTTGGTAACGGTTGACCTGGTTAAAGGCTTCTTTGAGTTCAAGCCCACGGCGTTTGAGTTCTATTTGGACCAATGGCAAACCGTTGATCAGCAAGGTAACATCGTATCGGTTTTTGTATTTGCCTTCCATTGCAACCTGGTGCGTTACCTGAAACTGGTTTTGGCACCAATGTTCAGTTTGGATCAACTCAAAATAGAGGTTGTCGCCGTTGTCTTTTACAATGTGCTGCTTTTCCCTGAGTGTTTTGGCTTTCTCGAAAACCGAACCTTTGCTAAGGATATTGAGGACCTTTTCAAATTCGGTGGCCGAAAACGAAATGTTGTTGTGTTTCTCCAATTGGCTTTTCAGGTTGGCAATCAACTCCTTTTCATCGCGGATATAAACCAATCCATAATTGAGCTTTTGCAGTTGCTCGACCAATTGTTCTTCAAGAATCTGTTCAGGTTGTTTAGACATAATAAAAAGGAATATTCATTTTATTGATCATTTCTTCAATTTCCGAAATTATTGATGTAGCCCTCACGACATCATCGACATAATATTCTTGTTTTACATTAAGAAATTTAGCCATTTTGGGGGTGCTATATTTCCCAAGCCATATCAGATATTCCTCAATCCGATCCAAAAAATCCTTATTTGTTGAATATATTACAGCACAATTGATTCTAAACATTTCTGAAATCCCATGCCCTGATTTAATCTGCCATCCAAATGTGTTTAATTCTTGAAGTTCTTTAAAATTTTGGTTTTGGGCAACAATATAACCCTTAATTGCATTTTCCAACCCAATACCAACTAAAAACAGACAGCTATTCATCAGCGCTTGAGATTCTAAGTCATTCTCTTCATTATTGAAGTCGGGATCAATTCTAATTAATTCGGCGATTCGTTTATCAATACAATTTGCTGAAATTAAGTGGTTTTTCGCTGTATTAAGCCAATCAAATGGATCATGTAAGAGTATCTTAAATTGTTTATCAAGGTTAGTCATAGTCAATGTATTTACACAAACATATTTTGAAGCAAACCTTTTTTGTATTGTTGGGTCTGCTTTATTTGGTTTTCAGTACGGTATATCTTTTCGTCAAGGCCTGAAAGGAAATTGGCGATTTTGGTTTGTTCAGCCAGACAAGGAATGAGGATTTCAAAATTGCAAATATCACCTTTTGATAAATTTTGTTGAGAAGAACCCTGACCTTTAAGCTTGAAATATTTTTGTCTAAGATTGATGAATGTTTTAAGAAAAACGGTATTGATTTCAATGATTGGTTTTAATGCACCCATACGTTGATTTAAAACATAATTGTCTCCAGGAATAATATCTGTAAGTCCTAAAAAATTACCGTGAGCAACATCACTTAAAACCATTACTAAATCACCCTTTTGCAAGGAATTATCAGTATTGTCAACTCTTTTATGTTCATTTTTTAATTTCCCGTTTATATCTAAACTATTTAAAGTTATTAAATAATATTCACCATATTCTGATAATCTATTTTCAAAAGATCCTCCATTTTTATAATCACAACATTCCTCCAACTTCTTTTTCTCCCACTTCGGAAACTCATTTCCATCCACATCTTTAAACCTCAATTCCTGTGAGAAGATTTTTTGCATTACCCCTTTTTTGTATTGCTCCAAAAGGATTTTCTTCTGTTTGAGTTCGGCAATTTTCTTGTCTAAAACAGAGAAGAAAGAGGCAATGCTGGCTTGTTCGGGTAGGGTTGGGAAAGGCAAAGAAACTGATGCTAAAATTTCCTGTCCAACATTATATCTTGTGCTTCCTCCAGATTTTGAGGTAATTTGTTCTCTTGATAAATCTGTTTTTAACAATCTGTTTAAGAATACAGGTTCATATTCTCCAATTTTTTTTCCTCTTATTACAAAACCTCCAAAGGTAGCACTCTTATTTTCATCAAGATATACACTTGCGGTGCCTACTTCTTCCCTTGTTTCTGAACTTCGTTGGAATAAAATATCTCCATATTTTACTGAAAACTTATTGAAAAGTTCTTCATCAACATTTACGCTTCCGATTATTTTTTCATGTGTAATGAAGTCATTATTTAGAATATCAAGTACATTAATGAATTTATATCCACTTCCATATTGTTCTTTAGCCGCATTTATTCCATTTTTAAATTCCAAAACCTCCCCCAACTTCCTATTTTCCCATTCTCCATTAAATTCAGGAAATCGCAATTTTGGTACACTTCGGCTTCGATCAGAGGTGCTGTTTGTTTGCTTTTCCATTGTTTAAAAGGGAGTTGAGATGTTTAGTTGTTTGCAAAAATCGGCAATGGCATTGTCGGTGCTTTTCATTTCGGATTCCAATGTTTTTAAGGCTGTCGCAATGGCATCGATGTCAATACTTGTTTCAGCTTCAAAAGTGTCCACATACCGTGGAATGTTCAGGTTGTAATCGTTTGTGATGATTTCCCGCAGACTTGCCCGTTTGCTGTATTTTGGCAATTCCGTCCTATTGCGATAGGTGCTTATAATCTTGTCAATATGTTCTTCCCTTAAAATATTTTGGGTCTTTACTTTGTCAAAATCATTGCTGGCATCAATAAACAACACATCTTCAGGATTTTCCCTACATTTTTTAAATACCATTATGCAAGTGGGAATACTTGTACCATAAAAGATATTGGCCGGCAAACCAATTACGGCATCCAAATAGTTTTTGTCCTCGATCAGGTATTTGCGGATGTGCTGTTCTGCGCCACCCCTGAACAAGGCACCGTGTGGCAATACAATGGCCATCGTTCCGTTTTCGGCCAAATGGTAGATCATGTGCTGCACAAAAGCATAATCGGCTTTGCTGCTTGGGGCAAGCTTTCCGTATTGGCTAAAACGGTCATCACTTGTAAACAATGGGTTGGCGCTCCACTCTGCCGAGAAAGGTGGATTGGCCACAATGGCCTCAAATGTCATTCCCAAATGCTGCGGGTGTTCCAAGGTATCTTCCTGCTTAATATCGAATTTAAGGTAATGTACCCCATGCAAGATCATATTCATCCGGCACAAGTTGTAGGTGGTACGGTTCATCTCCTGTCCGTAGAATTTACTTACATCTTTTACCTGCCGGGCAATCCGCAACAACAAAGAACCCGAACCTGCAGTTGGGTCATAAGCAGATTTTAGCTTTGTCTTTCCGGTGGTAACAATCATTGCAAGGATTGTGCTCACCTGCTGAGGCGTATAAAATTCACCTGCTTTCTTCCCTGCACCGCTGGCAAACTGTCCAATCAGGTATTCGTAGGCATCGCCCAATACATCAAGTTCAGAATGTTCGAGTTTGAAATCAATTTTGTCAAGGTGCGACAACACTTTTGCAATAATCTCATTTCTTGCTTCGGGTGATTTGCCAAGTTTGGTACTATTCAAATCCATATCCTCAAACAGGTTGTCGAAGTCCTCTTCGCTGGCAGTACCCATCGTACTGAGCTGGATATTTGTGAGGATTTTCTGCAAGTCTTCGAGGATAAAGCTTCGGCTTCGCTCAGCTTCCACATCTTTGCCCGTACCTGTGGCGATGGCAGAGTTTGTCGAAGAACCACGTTTTGCGACCTCACTGAACAATTCGGAAGGTTTTAAGAAGTAGCCCAATTTTTCAAGCGATTCTTCCTTGATGGCTTCAATATATTCTTTCCCCTGATCCGTGTTTTCCTGTATGTTGCGGTAACTTAATTTGTCTTGTTTCAGGATGTTATTGGCGTAAATATCCATCTTCTCCGACAGGTATTTATAAAAAATAAATCCGAGAATATAATCCCGGAACTCATCGGCATTCATTTTGCCCCTCAAAGTATTGGCAATGTTCCAAAGTTGTTGTTCCAATACTTTTTTCTGGTCTTCGCTCATCTATTTTGGTCTATGTATTATTAAAGTTCAAACGTTTATTTAACATTTAATTGTTCTCATTTAGCACATCCTTGAACATCAGTGAGTAGCAATAATCAGATCGGGAGAACCGTTTCAGCCTTTCCTTTTCTATTGCATTCAAAGAATCACGTTTTTCAGCTATTAAAATATTTTTTAATGCAATAAGCAACTTATAGAATTTTTTTAATTCTTGCATTCTGCACCAATCTAATCTTTCGGAGGATAATTTATATTTTTGAATTGTTAAGTCTCCTTTTGAGGTTAAAAAAGTGATCTGTTCATCTTCAAATTTTAGGTGTTTCCGAATTTCTTCATTATCGTCCCGACAAGGGTTTAAAGTGTCGAAAACTGATATACTCTTATTCGGTAATTTATCGTTGCACTTATCACACGATAGGTACAAATTCGTCCATTCAAAGGCTAATGATTTATTTTCTGAAACCTCTATATAGTGGTCAATTTCAGAAGGTTTTCCTTTTAGGATGGTTTCACAATAATAACATTTGTTGTGGCTGACAGAGTACAATGATGATTTAATTTCGGGATGGCCATATTTTGAATTATCTGGCCGATCTTTGCCACTATTGATAAATTTTGTTGTCCATTCAGCTTTTCTCTGGTTAAGAATAACAGGTTCCGGGTTCCTTCCTATATATCTCATTTGGTCAAGGTTTTTTGGTCAAATCCTCCAATAAAGTATCGACATCAAAAAATGAAAAATATTGTGGATTTATCTGTTTAAGAGTATCTTCAATTTGATTGCGCTTTGAAAACTTCTTTTCGGATATTGCTATTTTTCTTTTTTGAAGTAAATCGGATATTTCTTTGTTGAATGGATAGGTTATGCCAAATAATGGTGACAATAATATCTCGTCAATAGGTTTGTTTGAATAGATATCGGTTTCATCGGTAATTATTGCATGATTTCCTTTCGATTGGCACACAAAAATTTTTGCGTTTTCAATCGAGGATACAATAAAGGGGGAATGTGTTGTAACAATAATTTGTAAATTGGGAAATATTTCTTGAATTGATTTTATAAATGTTTTTTGCCATTTTGGATGCAAGTGATTTTCAGCTTCATCAATAAGAAGAATACCCGACGTTTTACATAAATCATCAATCGGATTGTTGTTGATGACATGTACCGAATACATTTTGCCAAGCAATGAAACCATCCTTTGAATTAGGTACAAATTTCCACTACTTAGTTTATCCAATGAAACTTCTTGACCAGTTTGTAAAACAATCGGTTCCAATGTTTTCCTCGCCACATACTTAAATTCTCCGTCAATCAAACTTAATTTGACTATTTTTTTAACAATATCAAATAGCTTTTCTCCTACAACTCTTTCCTCCTCGTTTTCACTGGTTTTAAGATAATCAAAAAAGCAAATCAATTGTGCAACTTCAATATTCTGATGGATTCCGCTTAGTGAATTGATATACAAATTTTCTAAAACTGGAACGACTAAATTTTTGACTTCAAAACTGTCGGTAGATAATTTTGATGTCCAATAATTAATAACCCAATTCCAACTACTATCATATTTTTGATTTATAAAAAATCGTGTTCGTAAACCATGCCTATTTAATTCAAGTCTATTATCACTGCCTAATTTATTGGAGGATATTACTTCAGATTTTTGTCCATTAAAAAGAGTCATGCTACATGAAAAATCTTCTTCTTTTCTTACAATATTCCGTTCCATTTTGTAAGCATCACCTAAAAATAAAGCTCGAATTGTATCCAAAATTATCGTTTTACCTGTTCCATTTTCTCCGGTGATAATTGTAACAGGAGGTTTTGACATGTTGTCATCCTTGGCAATAAAATCTATGTTTCCCTCCAGGAAGGGACCTATATTTTTTATTTGTAAATTTAAGATTCTCATATCGTTAATGTAATAATACTTTTAACTATTTCTGACTTTGTAGTCATAATCATTTTAATACAAAGTTATAAATTATTAAAACTTAAATCTTTGCAAATACCGTTTTATTCAACCTTTTCCCAAAAGTAGGTTGAATTATGATGAAAAGCAAATGATAGGGGTGATTATCAATTAAAGATGGCAATTGTTGTAGTGAAACTACCGGAAAAACTTAAAGATTTTGGGTGTTGCTTTTTGCATCGGTAATCCATTTATGGATGGGTGCCTAAAATTAGTGTGTAAAGAAAAGGGTAAAGGAAAGTAAGGTTCAATGGTTGCAGTTAAACCTAAAAGACTATATCTTCTTGATTTTTTCCGGATTTTGTCTGCAATCAAAGACAGATGCAATTGTAACAATGTTTTGTTTGTTCCAGTAAATGATTTTGTAATTACTTTCAACCAAATATCTATATTCTTCCGTATAATGGGATAGAAGATCTTCTTTGGGTCCGGCAAATGGGTTGCTTTCCAAAAGGGTGACCCGATTGAGGATTCTGTTGATTACCTTTCTTGCAATACGTGGACTGACCTCAATTGAGTAATAATCAAAAATGTCCTTCAACTGTCTCTCCGACAGCTCAGACCATTCAATCCTCATTTCCATGTCTTAACCTTTTTCTTAAGGTCCTGATGAGAGATAACCCGGCCTGCATCACTGTCGCGTTTCGCCTCGTCGATCATTTCATGGAATTCGTTCAACGACATGGGTTTTAAGCTTTTTTCGTGACTATCTTTTTTTTCTTGCTTGATAAAGGATTCAAGCTTGGTGATCAGGCTTTCATCACTAATACGAATGAATTCTTCTATTAAAATCAATTTTCTCGCTTGAATATTCATGTCTTTACTCTTTTTGCAAATATAAATGTTTTGAAAGGGAAAAACATAATCTTGTCGATTTTTTAGCAATTACTGCACTGGACCTACTTTACAAACTTAAAGATTTTGGGTAGTGCTATTTTTACTGATACACAATTCTTAAAATCAAATGATATCCCTGAGGGAATTGCCCGATTTGACACGTTTTGTTTTCATCGCTTTTTTCACTTCGATTTCAAAAAGTTCATCAAAATGATTTCGGATCAAATTTAATTAGATAGTCTGCAATGTCACATCCTTCCTCCTTTTCCTTTTCCGTGGCACTGTTTTCCAGAAGTTTAGATATCTTAAAACATGTTCCGGGAATCTTGCGTGATAATTCCTTCCGCTTTAGGTTCCACTTTTCAAAACCATTCAAATCGGGGAACAACGTAACAGAACGGCCTTTAAGGTGGATACACTTCTCATCGGTCAGATTTGAAAGTCCACCTGTTGCCAACCAAACATATTGAGGAAAGTAAATGCTTGCAATAATTGCCGTTTTTTCACTCTCGACAATTGCAGCCTGTTTGTTGTTCCCAAATAACAGATGTTCACCAAAAAGACATTGTTGAAGCTCAAAATCAGATTTTCCAATTGATTTATGCATCCAATAAATTTTGCTGTTTGAGTCCTTTACTCTTTTACCAGTTGCAGGATTATAGAGCATTATTTTACCTGTCCTGATATTCCCGTTTAAATCGATTTGCCAAAATACAGTTGCGCCAGGCCAATGGTTGGATGTACCAATGCCATATTTCTCTAACAAATCACTGGTAATCTGATTACCAAACAATTTGATGAGGAATAAAACAAAGTTATTTTGATTGTAATTCGATAAACTTTTCTTCATCAAACTGTTCGGGATGAAAGTAGGAGTTTTGGGTTCAGGTGACTCTATTGGATAATTGTGCAGGAAAAGGTTTTCTTCTTCAATATTTTGATCTTTGAAATATTCGCGTGGTGGATAATGATAACCGCATTTGGATTCGCGATTGCAGCGCCCAACCAATGAATTTATTGGTTTTCCAGTTTCGATATCAATGTAATGGACAAATGTCATTCCAATATCCTTGCATACCGGGCATAAAAACCTCGTTGCAGGTCCCTTATATTCCTCAAGCTGATATCTGTAGGTTACCATTCGGTCATTTCCCCAATTCGTGAATTATTCGACCTGATAACAAACGATGGTGTCATTGCCCTTTAAATAGAGCCGACCGTTAAAGAGGGTGGGTTGTTGTTGGATGCCCAGTTTGATTCCCGGATTGACACGTCCTAACTCCTGATATCCGTTTTTGTTTGCTTCAATCAAAACAAGTTCGTCACGCTTGGTCAAGGCAAAAATCAATCCATCGGCAACAATCATGTTCCCGTTGCGGCTCCACTCCTGATTTTCCTGCTGCCATAAGAGTTTTCCACTCATGAGATCCAGACATTGAAGTGCATCGCCACTATTCCCTCTTCCGAAGCCATATACGGCTCCCTGAGTAACCGATGGTGTATGAAAACCGTTGCACATCAATTGATTGCTGATGTATATTGTATCTGCCGATAATATCCCATTCTTCATGCTGAATTCAAGCAAAGCTCCCCATGAGGAGCTCCCCTGAAAGGCTGAGACAAACATCTTGTTCCCCAGCACCACCGGCGTAGGTACCGGACCAGAAGCCGGGGGAGCGCTTGGAAAGCTCCAATGCCACAGAATCTCTCCTGTGATGGCATTAACCCCGATATAATCATCCTTGTAAATGCAACATACGATCTGGGGCACTCCACCAAACTCAGCATAACTGAGCGAACTACCAGTCTGGAAGCAATATTTCTCCCCTGTGTCGTCACCAATCTTCCACAACATCTTTCCGGTGAACTTGTCAACAGCTTCGAGAACATTTGCCTTTCCACTGGAACCAATATACATTACATTCCCGAGGATAAGCGGTAGCCCACCCTCCGATGCATTGAATTGCTCATGTTCCTCCCAGATTGTTTCACCATCGCTTACCTTTAAGCAGAAGATCGGGCATTGTGGATACCAATAGTCACCATTGTCGCTGTTGTATGGAAAGAAGTACACCCTGTCACCGTCTATTATCGGAGTCGAAACCGTACCATTGACAACATGATGGTTTTCGACGGGAATCAGCATCTTCTTCCAGATTTCATTACCGGTTGCAGGATCAAGACAGGCAGCCCACTGCTTTCCATCGGCCTGGTACGCGGTGAAGGCTTTTCCGCCTGATTCAATAATCGCAGCCTTTCCCTCTCCGATCTTAAGTCTCCAAAGTTCATGCGGGCCGCCTTCAGGCCATTTGCGAAGAAGGCCTTTGCCAGGATAAACACAGTTGCCATCATTGGGAAATAGTCTAACATATTCTTCTTTTGGCGCTTGGTTTTTCTTTGGAACCGGTCCCTTTTCAGTCAACAAGTGCGGGTCGTTTGTAATTGCCAGAACGGTGTTTCCTGGCGAAACTGATTTCAAAACAGTAACCAAGAAAATGAGCAGGATCGTTTTAAAAATTGTAGTTTTAGTCATGATGAGAGAGAAATGAATTTTTTTTTTTAAATTGTGTGTTTATGATTAAATACCAGCATTGAGTCAACTCCGAAAAGAGAAAAAATGCCACAAAGACTCTAAGACACTAAGGTTTATCAAAGATTTAAATATCAACACTATAGTCTTAGTGAAATCTTGGTGTCTTTGTGTCTTAGTGGCAGAAGAAGGCTTTTTGGAGTGAGCTCAACTTTCAAATATACAACTATTACCGAAATACCAAACTTACTTGTTAATCAATTCTGGTTTAATTATGGTCGTATCCTGCCTGAAAACCATTGGCTTTAATTTTAACCGTCGCTTATTTGATGTGTTTATTTCTATCTTTTCATCATCGGGGGCAAAATAGTTGTTCCGGAAATAGACATTGTATGCAGCACCCATTGGCACAATTACTTTGGCCTTTTTGAAGGGGGGCAATACGATATCGCGAATATCGGCATAACCGGACTCCTTCCATTGATAATTGGTCACCATATTGATGAATAAAGTATCCTTCGATTGACTGAGAAGAACCATTTTCCTGAAGGACTGCTCCTGAGGCTTTGGAGCGATAACCACTCCGGTAAACACCGCAACAATAGTCGAGACAACGAATAGACTACCCTCCAGGATATTCGTTCCTGTGCGGTTGCTCATCATCTCCTTCTGCCGGTGCGCACTTACCGGATCGGTTATATACGCCGAGGTAGTGCATGAATATACAATTGATAATGTTAGTATTACAGAAATAACTCTATTAATGGTTTTCATAACAATAACAAAAAATTAAAATTAGAGTATGAAATATTGAAGGAAGACTCCCGAAAATTTCAACCATGACATTACCAAAAGACAACCATTACCAAGATTCATATCTTAGAAATGGTTTATTAAGTATGATTATTTACTAATCGAATTTATGATCTGGTTCAAGTTCGTCGCAACCCCTGTTGTATTGTTCCATTGCACTTAAACTCATTCCCATAGAGGAGAACCCGCCATCGTGGAAAAGGTTTTGCATGGTCACTTTTTTCGTCAGATCAGAAAACAATGTGATACAATAATCGGCACATTCATCGGCCGTTGCATTGCCAAGAGGAGACATCCGTTCGGAAAAATCGAGCAGGTTGCCAAACATCTTGATTCCGTTTCCTGCCGTTGTGGGCGTAGGCGACTGCGAAATAGTATTGATCCTCACGTGACGTTCGCGTCCATAAATATACCCAAAGCTTCTGGCAATCGACTCAAGCAATGATTTGGCATCGGCCATATCATTATAACCATAGAATGTACGTTGTGCAGCAACATAGGATAATGCAAGAACCGATCCCCACTCATTGATTGCATCCAATTTCCTGGCAGTTTGCAACACCTTGTGGAATGATATTGCAGACACATCCAATGTTTTGGATAGAAAATCGTAGTCGAGGTCGCTGTAATGTCTCATTTTCCGAACATTTGGCGACATACCAATAGAGTGCAAAATAAAATCAAGCTTCCCACCAAGAAGTTCCATTGATTTAACAATCAATATTTCAAGGTCGTCAACATTGGAGGCATCGGCAGGTATCACAACAGTATTGCATTTATCTGCTAGTGTTTGTGTGTCGCCCAACCTGATCGCGAACGGGACATTGGTCAAAGTGAAAATAGCACCTTCCTCGTAAGCCCTTTCAGCCACTTTCCAGGCAATCGAATTTTCATTCAACGCTCCAAATATAATTCCTCTTTTACCCTTTAATAAATTATAAGCCATCTAATTACAATTTCTGAAAACCCAAAGGTCTTCAATTAATAAAATACTGAACAAGGTCATTTTCCAAAAACAATAACCTTGGTTTTGTAGAACCTAAAATACAATAACCCTTAGATCTATAGAATTGTTTACTTAACTTTTTAACAGCTCTTCGGCATTCAATATGGCAGCGGCTGTTATATTTTCACCGCTTAACATTTTTGCCAATTCTTCTATCCTTTCCTGCTTTGAGAGCAGCTTTAACTGAGTTGTCGTTTCACTTTCCGAATCCCTTTTATAGACAAGGTAATGGTGATCGCCTTTAGCAGCTACCTGAGGAAGATGGGTAATGTTGATCACCTGCATATCTGTAGAGATCTCTTTTAGAATGATTCCCATCCGGTCGGCAATTTCTCCAGATACTCCTGCATCAATTTCGTCAAAAATGATCGTAGGTAAAGCTTTGGATTTGGATATCAAAGCCTTAATGGCAAGCATTACCCTTGACATTTCGCCACCTGAAGCGACTTTTGATATTTCGCACAATATCCCGTTCTTATTTGCGGTAAAAAGAAAACTAACAAAATCGACCCCATTTATGCCAGGAGTTGCCAACGGGGAAATTTCAACCTTAAACTTTGAGTTGGGCATTCCCAACAACAAGAGCTGCCTGATAACCCGGGATTCAATATCTTGAACAACCCACTGGCGCTGAACAGTCAATTGATTTGCCAAATGATTGAGCTCTTCATTCTTTTTCTCCAGCAACAGTCCCAACCTTAAAATCTCCTCCTCGTTCGATGAAACAGCCAATATATTAGCTTCCAGCGTATTGCGAATATCTATCAATTCCCCGACTGATTTCACATGGTGCTTTTGCTGTAAAGAATAAATAAGGTCGAGACGTTCGTTGACCGCTTTGATCCGCTCGGGATCATATTCAATCTTTTCGGCAATTGTGTCTGTTTCCTGCGCAATATCTTTTAAATCAAGGTATATTACTTCCAACCGCTGCCATAATCCATTGGCTTCAGGGAGGAAATGGTTCATTTTGCTGATCACTCCGATGGCAGTTTTCAACTGCATCAAAGTAGAAATGTTCTCACCGTTTAATAGTTCAGTAACATTTGTGAGGCCAGCCTTAATCTCTTCAGAATGGGTCAATAATTCGAGTTCCGTTTCAAGCAGCTCCTGTTCTTCAGCAGAAAGTGCGGCTTTGTGCAACTGATCGAACTGAAACATAAAATAATCAAGATCGGTTTTTGATTTTTCCGCTTTTGCTTCTGCCTCTTTGAGGTCATTGACAATTTTTCGGTAATCTTTAAAACTATCCCGGTAGGTTGCAAGCAATCCCTTGGTATTGGCACAGTTATCGACAACCATGAGTTGGAATAACTGGGTATTCAACTCCAGGTTTTGGTTTTGTGAGTGGATATCAATCAAATGGAAACCAATGTCCTGCATCGTTTTCAACATAACAGGCGAGTCGTTGATAAAAGCCCTTGATTTCCCGGCAGGATTGATCTCCCTCCTAAAAATAGCAAAATGGTCATAATCAACGTCATTTGACTGAAATAGTTCTTCAAGGCCTAATCCATCAACTCTGAAAACTGCCTCGACCACACATTTTTGTGATTTATCCTTTAAGACTGTCGAATCGGCCCTTTGTCCCAAAATCAGCGACAAGGCACCCAGTAAAATTGATTTTCCTGCACCAGTTTCTCCCGTTATAATCGAGAAACCGGAATAAAGGTCAACATCCAATTCCCGGATCAACGCATAGTTCTGTATTCTCAAACGTGTTAACATTCAGGATATTTTAGCGTTAAAAAATCTTCTGCTGCATAATTTTCTCGTATTTCCCCGAATTCGAGGGGTCACATTCGGTTAATACCGTCATCACCCTACCCTTTTCATCCGTACTGCCTTTGGAGAAAATATTTACGATTTCGTCCGATTTGGCATCAAAAAATATCCTGTTCACATAAGTATCGGGTTTTGCCCTGTAAACACGCTGCATATTTTTCAAAGCATCGGCAATTTCAGAACGACCAATATCCGGTTTGTCTGTCATCACATCCAATCCTAAACGATGGTAACGGTAAATTAGTTCCCTGAACGAACCATACGCTTTGTTTGTAAGGTTTTCAATCAACCAGAAACGGTTAAAATTTCCTTCAAAAGCACGCCACCCTTTTTCACGTGCATTTTGCGAACGGTTGACAATGTCGCGTGCCCGTTGAAAGTAAACAGAGCCACCAAGAGGGGAAAAAGTGTCGTAGTCGAAACCCAAAATCACATTGGCATAATAGGCCAACAAATTTGTCAGGGGATTTGTATTGGAATTTTCGTCAAACTCCATGGGTTGAAACTCAACATATTTGAATTGCACATCATTATCTTTAATGTTCAGGATCGGCGAATTGTAGGAAGAGTTAAAAATAGGACGGTTCAGTTGAACCTGCATTGTTCCTTTATACTCATCTGAGGAGATCTGATCAGTTATCTGGATGAAAATCGTACACTCAATCCTTTCATCGGTCGCAAATACGTTATCGGACCACTTTCGGTTATTCATAAATTCATAAATATCCGTACGCATGGATTCGAAAACCTGCTTGTAGGTTCCCTCAATCCGTGAACTCGATACACTGACATTACACCTAAACTCCTGTCCTGAAACCCCTAAAGAGCAATATATCAGGATAATTAAGATTAATATTTTTGTCATATAACGTGATAATATTTCCCCGAAAGATACAAAATTAAAACCGTTCAGTCATCTCACCTTCCATCTCAATCATTTTATTGACAACATCAACCGCTACCTCCGATTTTTGTTTTAAATCAAAAGCCTCAACAATTCCGTGTTTGTCCAGGATCTTGATCCTGTTTGTATCATATTGAAACCCCGACCCACTCTCGCGAAGTGAATTCAATACAATAAAATCGAGGTTTTTCTTATGTAGTTTGGAAAGTGCATTTTGCTCTTCATCATTGGTTTCGAGGGCAAATCCTACAAGGACCTGATTTTGCCGTTTGATTTTTCCAAGATAGGAAGCAATATCGGGGTTGGGTCGAAGTTCGATAAAGTAATTGGAAGAAGTTCTTTTTATTTTTTTTGTCTCAATGACGAGCGGCGCAAAATCGGCAACTGCTGCAACCATGATTGCCCCATTGCAATGCTCAAAATAGTTGAGACATTGTTCCTGCATCTCGACTGCGGAAACCACATTGATACGTTGTATATTGGAATTAAAGCACTTAATAGCCACAGGACCAGTAACTAAAATGACTTTGGCACCTAAATCGGCAAGGCGTTCTGCAATGGCAAAACCCATTTTTCCTGAAGAATAATTTCCGATATAACGTACCGGATCAATCTTTTCGTGTGTGGGACCTGCTGTTACAAGATAAGTTCTATTCAGCAGTTTTTTTTTTCAGCAAAGAAATCAACGATCTTGGCAACGATTACTTCAGGCTCTTCCATCCGCCCTTTTCCATTAAGCCCGCTTGCAAGCTCACCCGAAGCCGGTTCGATGATCAGGTTACCATATGACTGCAAAAGTTCTATGTTCCTTTTTGTGGAGGGGTGCTGAAACATATCAAGATCCATGGCAGGAGCAACCATAACAGGACACTTGGCAGATAAATATGTAGTAATCAATAAATTATCACATACACCATTGGCCATCTTCCCGATAGTTGCAGCAGTGGCAGGTGCAATAACCATCAGGTCTGCCCACAACCCCAAGTCAACATGACTATTCCATTGCCCATCGCTGGGAATAAAAAAAGCACTGAGGGCAGGCTTTCCTGTAAGGGTGGAGAGTGTTAACGGTGAAATGAACTCTTTGGCATAAGGGGTCATAATAACCTGCACTTCGGCACCTTCTTTGATTAGCCCCCTTAAAAGAGATGCAGCCTTGTAGGCTGCAATACTTCCTGTGACCCCCAAAATAATTTTTTTTCCTTGCAATTGCATGCTCGTCAAAAATATTTTGTTGAACTATTTTCGAATCGTTACCAGCTATTTCTTATCTTTTGCCGGATTACGATAATAAATTTGCCCTTCTTTAAACTCCTCATATGCGATGAGGGTTGGTTTTGGCATCTTTTCGTAATAACGTGATATTTCGATTTGCTCGCGGTTCTCAAATACTTCTTCAAGGTTATCGCTAAAAGAGGCAAACTCCTGAAGTTTGGTGTTTAATTCCTCTTTTAATTCGGCATTTATCTGGTTTGCGCGTTTCGCAATCACCATCAATGACTCATAAATATTGCCCGTAAAAGCTTCCAATTCATCTAAATCCCTTGGAACAGTGGTCATTGCAGCCTTTGATTTTCTATAATCCATAACTATTTTTGTATTTTATTTATTTCTTCGTCGCTGAGGTTCATTAATTTCTTTGTGCTTGCAAAGTAACGATCAGCCTCTTTTCTGTATTTACTTTCAGGAAATTCATCCGTAAAGGTAAAGTATTCATCCAATGCATTGTTCAACCTTTCACGTTTCTTCTCGTCAATACTGTTTTCACCCAACAGGTATTTTGCTTTGAGTAAATAATACATCAGCTCTTCGCGGTATTTCGAGTCAGGAAACTCTTTAAGGCTGTTGGTCAGGGAGATAACCGCAGCACGATAATCTGAAAGATCATAATACAACCGGCCCGATAAATAGGATTTATAAACCAACTTTTCCCTCAACTCATCAATCAACTTGTTGGCTTCAGGACCTCTTTTGCTAGCAGGAAAGATGTTGATAAACAATTGCAAAGCATCTATCGCATCCTGAGTCGTCTTCTGATCAAGCCTCGCAGTTGGTGAATCCAGAAAATAGCAATACCCGATCA
>JBAXWR010000016.1:0-53943 GCA_037128295.1 Mariniphaga sp. | reverse complement strand
CCCGTTCCTCACCTTCACCTGTTCCTACTATCTTCTTGTCGAAACGCACTGCACCTGCACCGTGAAGGTCTTCGCCGCTTCCATTTTCTGCCAGTCCGAAAGCCACATACCACGCAGAAGCATAAGTACCATTTGCTTGTGAGATTGCCGATGTGCTTGTCCAGTAATACGGATAGTCAGCCTTTCCGCCATCGTTTGTAATTGCAGTGCAAGTGAACATTGAATTGATTGCCGGACCAACATTGGCAGAGTTTGTTGCATAAGGCGAACGAGTGTAATCGACTAAGCTTTGAAGTTCTTTTGTATTGGGCAAACGCCAATCGTTGTGGCCCAAATAATTGGCTTTATTCTGAGTTTGAGCATAAGCCAATGCATGCTCCCAATCCATGCCCGAACCATTGTCGGTTTTTGGCCACATCAAACCGCTAGCCAAATCAGAAATTGTTCCGTCGTTATTACCTTGAAATAAATTAACGCCATAGGCCAGATTTCCACGCACACAGCGAACCTGATGCTTAGGTCCGACACTGATGCTATATGCTTTAATATGTCCGGTGCCAAAATTTACACCGAAGGCAAGTTCTGCTCCGGGCGTTTCCCCATTTGCACTTATATTGCCCATTATGCCTGCATATTTGGTACTACTCCAAAAAATGGCGTGACTGAGTTCCTGCTCGCTGCTGAAGGTGAGGGTAAAATAGTTTGTATCAATCCAAGGCCAGCCTGTACTTGCATTCCATAATGAGTAAAGTTCCTTGATGGTCGGCAATCGCCAGTCGTTGAAGCCACCATATTTTTGGTTGTTCAGATTGTCAGCTACAGTTTGGGAAGCACCCCAGTAATAGGTTCCGGAGTCATAACTTTTCTGCCAGGTCAATCCGGTCACTTCATCTTTTACCGTCAATCCATCGCTGCTTTTAGTGTAAACAGGAGTTGTGTGTGCAAACTGGGAATCCTGACCATAAAAAGCGGCACTTGAGACAGAAGCTGTAATCTTGTTGCCGGTAGCATCCCAACATCCGGTCTGACTGGTTCCAACAATGGGATAACTGCCTTTTGAGGCTGCAGAACGGGCAATGATCGTTAATTCAACATCGGATGTAAGATCATCTTTCTTACACCCCGCCAGATTCATATTCAGAAGGATTAAAACGGCTATCCAAAAGGATAGAAAACTCTTTTGATTTACTTTTGATTTCATTGTCTTTTGATTTACATCGTAATTATGAAACCAAAATTAGTTGGGGGGTGACAAGTCAGAAAATGGAATCTCTAATTGGGTGGATCGGATCACCCAATAATGGGTTTTTATCACTGAATGGAATCAATGGAGTTGAGAAGGGGAGAATTGGAGAGGGTGTGATGGGGAGAAAGGAAGAATTGGCGAGGGTATAAGGGGGAGAAAGAGAGAATTTGTAAATACACTAAATACAAATCTATATGCCTTAATATGAAAGTCATAAACACAAAGACACTAGGTAAAAACTCAAAGGTACAAAGTAAGAAATTGAATGGAAATAATGGGAAAATTGGAAAAATATTAATTGTTTTCAACAAGTCATTATAAAATGTTTACTTTTGGAAATATATGTGTTTTTGCGGATACGCAACAGGAAGTTTTTTGACAATTTAAGTGTCAGGCTGTTGCGGTTTTTTACTGTAATCGAAAAAAAATGTGCCGGCCCGTTAGTACCTTCGTGACCACAACTATCCACACGGAGAAGTCTGGTCAAGACTGGCAGACAATATGAATGTACACTGTTAAATATTCAATATCAACCAGATTACTAAAATAATACAAAACTCGCAAATTTTAATCTTATGAAAACAAAATCGACTTTCCTACTTGTCCTTGTAGTGACAGTGGGTATTTTTTTGCAAACTGCAAAAGCAATTGACCCAATCACTGTTTCAGGTTCCAATTCCGCAGATGGGACATACGCCTCTTTAACCAATATCGGTGGGGCATTTGCCGCCCTTAATGGTACCTCTCAGGCTGGGCAAACAATTACCATTTCCATTTCCGGGGATGTTACCACGGAAGACGGTGCAACCGGTTTGACTGGTGCCGCCGGATTGTGGACAAGCCTTACCATTAACCCAAGTGGCATAAGAACAATTTCCGGCTTGGTTGACGGCAAACCTTTAATTGACCTCAATGGTGCCGACAATGTGACAATCGATGGGTTGAACTCCGGCGGCAATTCGCTGACGATTACCAACACAAGCACATCAAACACAGCGGGTACTTCAACCATCCGGTTTATCAACGATGCCTCCACCAACACGATAAAAAATTGCACGCTCAAAGGTTCATCAACTGATCCGGCTGGTGGGATTCTTCTATTCAGTCCGACCACTGGAACTATCGGCAATGACGGCAACACAATTGACCATAACGATATTACAAATGCCGGAGGTAACAGGCCTGTCAATGCAATCTATTCGTTGGGGCAAACCGGTACCGGTCTTGAAAACAGTGGCAATGCGATCAGCAACAACAATATCTACGATTTCCTGAACCGGGGTACAGATTCTAATGGTGTCTTTCTTGGAAATTACAATACAGCCTGGACCATTTCCGGAAACAGCTTTTATGAAACACAAAATTTTGTTCCTACATCAGATTTTATTTATTATGTTTTGAGAATTAATTCCAGTTCCGGAACAAACTTCACCGTATCCAACAACAACATTGGCGGCAGTGCGGCATCATGCGCAGGTATATCTGCCTGGAATAAAATAAATACTTCATCTAACTTTTTTTACGGAATTTATATAAATGTAGGTACTGCCATTGCCAGTAATTTGCAAGGCAACATTATTACCAATTTCAATTGGTCCAATTCCGGAGGTGCCACTTGGTTTGGAATATCCGCCAGCGGTAATGTAAATATAGGGACCACGGCCGGTAATGTTATCGGGGCATCAACGGGAACAAATGCCATTAAGTATAATAATAATTCCGTTGGTACGTATTTTAAAGGAATTTCCCTTTCCGCTTTTACAGGTGTCGTCCAAAACAACACTGTTTCTTCGATAACAGTGAGCAATACTAATCAAACCTTTTCAACGAACTTTACCGGTATTGATGTAACCGGGGCCTCACCTTGTACTGTTTCCAACAACACAATTGGCAGTACTACGGAACCCGGTAGCATAAATGCAACCTCCGCTTCAACAGGATCTACCCAAAATGTTTATGGAATATATAGCAATGCTACAAGCACTTTAACAGTTACCGGCAATACCATCTCCAATTTGACCAATGGATCCACCAATACAACTGATAATACTCCTGGTTTGATAAATGGCATTTTTATAAGCGACGGTTCGAATGTTATATCGAACAACACGATCAGGGATTTGACCATCGCAAATGCATATAATTCTTCTAATAATATGGTATCTGTTGGGGGAATTGTTTTTTTTAACAGTAATAATAGTTCAGGCCAAACCGTATCGGGAAACACCATTTATAGCCTGTCCAATTCCTATTCTTTATTTGCCGGTCATATAATGGGGCTATATTTCTCTTCCAGGACCGGCTCTGTAAGTACAATTGCCGGCAATTTTATCTATGGTTTGACAGCAACCAGTGCTGCGGCAAGTATGTATGGGATAAAAATAGGTACAAGTGGCACCAACTGCTCCAATAACATCATCAGCCTGGGCAACGATTCCCAGGCGACCCTTTATGGGATATGGGAAACAGGGAGTGCAAATAATAACAACAACCTCTATTTCAATACGGTTTATATCTCCGGATCGCCCACATCCGGTGATTTGAACAGTTACGCGCTGTACAGCAACGTAACCACCAACCTTCGCAATTTCAGGAACAACATTTTCTGCAATAAACGCTCGAAAACCAGTGCAACAACCGGAAAGCATTATGCAGCCTACTTTTATACAAGCCCAAGCGCAACCGGCTTAACGGAAGATTACAACAACTATTATGCCCCGGGAACAAATGGCGGAACTTTTGGATATTTTAACGGTGCGGATGTAACAAGCCTTGATGCCTGGAAAACCGCAACCGGCAAGGATGCCAACAGCCTGAATGTGGACCCCGGCTTTGCAGCAGGGACTTCCCCATCAAACTTTTTTCCATCGGCTACCCTGCCCGGAATAACGGGAACCGGGATTACAGGCGACTTTAACCAATATTACAGGAACGCAACGCCAAAAATGGGCGCATTGGAATCCACCTCGTCTTCGCCAAACACAGTCGATGTATATATTGGTGCGTCTAAACAAGCTTCTTACCTAAACCTCAAATCGGCTTTCGACAAAATCAATGACGGTACGCACACCGGGAATCTTATCCTGAAAATTACCGGCAACCAGGTTTTGCCAGCCTCTGCACTGCTTAATGCCAGCGGAACCGGAAGTGCCAGTTATTCGGCAATAAGCATCTATCCGGCTTCGTCCGGATTGCGTATAGATGGGGACTTTAGTTCCCCATTGATAGATTTGAATGGGGCGGACAATGTTACCTTTGATGGCCGGGTAAATGCAACAGGTTCGGCCAACGACCTTGTGATCGCCAACACAGGCTGCACCATCCGTTTTATCAACGATGCCACCTACAATACGATGAAGTATTGTATAATTAAAGGGTCAACCGTGACCTCCACATCCGGGATACTGTTTTTCAGCACCACCACAGGCACGGCAGGGAACAGCAGCAACACGATCGACCACAACAACATTACAAATGCCGACGTAAACCGCGCAGTGAACGCCATTTATGCGTTGGGGACCGCCACTTACCAGAACAGCAACAACACTATCAGCAACAACAATGTGTATGATTTCTTCAACCGCGGAATAGCTTCGTTTGGGATCAACCTTTCAACCAACAACACGGCCTGGACAATCTTGGGAAACAGTTTTTATGAAACGACTTCATTTGCGCCGACAGCATCGGTGGAATACCGGGTCATAAATATTGTCAATACATCGGGGATAAATTTCACTGTTTCAAATAATTATATCGGTGGAAATTTACCTTTTTGCGCCGGTGCTGCCTGGACAAAGACGACTGGCGCCAGCCCTTTTTATAACAATGCATTTTATGCCATTTATTTGTCGGTTGGGACGGGTACGGCAAGCAATGTTATGGGCAATACAACCAGTAATTTTTCCTATGCAAACAGTGGTAATAAAGCCTTTTATGGAATATGGGTTAATTCAGGCGTTGTTAATATCGGTACCACCGCCGGTAATATGATCGGGGCAACTTCCGGAAACGGCTCAATTACTTTCACCGGGGGAGCCACTGGAGCAAATTTTTACGGAATTTATATCCAATCAAACTATGTATCAGATATTCGGAACAATACCATTGGCGCGATAACGGTTTCAAATGGATCAACTTTAGACACGAATTTTTATGGCATCTATAAATCCAATACTGCTGGAGCAACCACCATCAGCAACAATACAATTGGTAGCCCAACCGAAGACAAAAACATCTATGCAACTTCAGCCTCCTCATCTAACAAACAATTGGTTTACGGAATCTATAATGCAGGCACTGGCTCAATCACCATTTCGGGCAATACGGTAGCCAATGCCTATAACGCATGTACTTCTACCACAGGTTATACTACCGGGATATGCACACTGGACGGACAGAATACAATCTCAAACAATATTGTGCACGATTTGACCGTGGCAAATGCAAATATCAGTGAAACACAAAGCGCATCCGTTAGCGGTATTGCAATGAATTGTACAACGACTAGCTATGTACAAACAGTTACAAGAAATACAATTTATAGCCTTAGAAATAACAATGCATCCTTTGCAGGCTTTGTGATTGGGTTGTTTTATGCGGGTAAAGGAACCCAAAGTACCGTATCGGGAAATTTTATATATGGCCTGGAAGTAACCGGGGCAACCTCAACAACTGCAAGCCTTTATGGGATTTACAGTTCCATCGCGTTCCCAACCACAACCACAACCTATTCCAACAATATCGTCACTCTTGGAGGCGATACAAAAACAGTCATTAAAGGTATTTACGGAGTAGGAGGAACAAATAGCTTCTATTTTAACACAGTATATATCAGTGGAGATCTGGCATCAGGCACTACCAATCCATCGTATGCTTTCTACAGTAACTCACTCACTACGGTGTGTAACTACCAGGACAACGTCTTCAACAATGTACGTTCGACAGCTTCGGGGACAGGAAGTTTGCATTATGCTGCCTACTTTACCGTTCCAAGCACGGGTTCAATAACCTGTGATTACAATAATTATGTGGCTTCGGGAACCGGTGGGATGCTGGGAAATTATGGAACAGACCAATCAGCTTTGCCTATCGTTACCAGTCAGGACGTGAACAGTAAAAACACCGATCCCCTATTTGTTAAAGAAAAAGGTGTTTCCCCAACCGATTACATTCCCAAGGCTACAGGGTTGGCTGCCATTAATGGAACAGGCATTACAACAGATTACAGAGGAACGGTAACACGAAGTGGGTCACCAACCATGGGGGCTTGGGAGTATGGCGACAATTTATTGGTTTGGAACGGTTCCACAGATTCAAATTGGGGGACAAAAGAAAACTGGACCCCGGCAACCGCAGCACCGGGAAGCACAAGCAATGTGGTCATCCCAAATGTTGCGACCAAGCCCTGGGTAAACGAAGCTTATGGCTCTCCAGCCCTTTGCAACAACATTGTCATCGCTTCCGACTCGAAGCTGACTATAGCATCCGCAAAGGCATTGGCTGTTAATGCCAACCTGATCAACTATGCCGACTCGACAGGTTTAAGGATCAATTCGGATGCCAATGGCACAGGTTCGCTCATGGTTTCGGGTACCGTCTCGGGATCGGCAAGTATCCAAAGGTATATGGCCTTTGACCGTTGGCACCTACTATCCTCCCCAACAGCCGCCCAAACAATTAAGGATTTTATTGCCAAAAACGTTGACATACCCATTGTATCATCATCTTCTGGAACTTATGGGATGAGGGATTATTCCACAGGCAGTACCAGCGAATGGAATTCCTATTTTACAACTGAGTATCTGACAACCAATTCAATCCAGGCAATGGGCGAAGGTGAAGGTTACCTGGTCCGCACTGTTACCAGCGGGACACCTTTTAAGTTGAGGTTTCAGGGTGCTTTAAACAGTACCGGTTCGAAGAGCATTTCTGTATCCCGTAGCGGCGAAAACGGTTGGAACTGTATCGGCAATCCATATACCTCGGCGATAAAAATTTATGATGGTACACAGACAATAGAAACCGATAATTTTATCAATGTAAACGATGGGAATTTCGACCCTCTTTTTTATGGTGCTTATTTCTGGAACGATGCCGATAAGAAATACGATGTCATCAATAAATCGTCAGTTGAAACCTTTGCCCAGGTTGGGCAAGGGTTCTTTGTCAGGAAAAAGGACGATGTCGGGGTCACAACTATGTCGGTAACACCGGCGATGCAGTTCCACCAAGGGGCAGAAGCTTTAAAATCAGGTACTTTATCCCACCCAACTATTCAATTGATTGCCACATCTAGCGATTTAAAATCATCTACCGATATCAAATTTATCGATGGCACAAGCGAAGGATTGGATATTGGTTACGATGCGGGAATCCTGAAGGCTGATCCAACTTTTGCCCTTTATACAAAATTGGTCAAGGATATCGGCATCGAATTCCAGCTTCAATGTTTGCCAACCAAACAGTACAACAACCTGGTTATACCGGTAGGGATCGATTCCAAAGCCGGCGGCGAAATTGTCTTCACTGTCGAAACAGTCCAACTTGAAGCCGGTTGCAAAGCAATTTTGGAAGACAAGCTAACCAACACATTCACAGATCTTTCCAAAGTAACCTATAAAGCGGCGGTTGCAGCCAATACGGCCGGCACAGGAAGGTTCTTCCTTCACACGGGCGATATCATCAGTGGCGTGGAAGATCAGTTGCTGCAAGGAAAGTTAACTGCCTATGCGAAAGGCAATAAAGAAATCAGGGTGCTTGGTGAAGTTGGAAATGATGCGGTTGCTACGTTGGTCAATGGTTTGGGTCAGGTGGTACTGACCAAGAAATTGGGTGCCGGTAACCTGAACATCATTGGTCTGCCAAACCTGAAATCTGGTCTTTATATGCTGAACATCAATGATAAAGGTACGCCACAAACAATTAAAATTATGATCCGGAAATGATAGAAAATTAAAGAATTAAAAATTGGATAGACGTTGGGGCGTGCCCTTGTGGCCGCCCTACACTATTTGTCCGTCCTTAACTTTTAAAACTTTGCGGTGCATGGATCGTTTGATCATTTATTTGAATCCAGTTCCAAAAACCTTATTTTTGTTGATCTTAACCTTAATACCTTAGGGTCAAAATACATCTCTAACCTTGTTTTCAGCTTTTAAATTTCGCCCAAAATAATAACGTTTAAGCATTGTTTTCCGTTGTAAGTAGGCTTTAATGAATAGCCATAGGCTTCAGCCTGTGGGCCTGTGGGGAAAAGGAGTAATTCCAATGGCTTTAGCCAAAATAGTGTAAGTATTTGTATAATAATTAATTAGAAATGATTTTGGCTAAAGCCGTTCAAAATTTGAATCAGTGGTCCTCCAGCTAAAGCTGGAGGCAATTCATTGGAGGCAATTCATTTAGTTTCCCCTGATCACCAGAAACTGCTTCACAAATTTGACCAATGAAGGGGCACTCGCGGTACCATGGTCAAATCCAGCCATCGGAAAATAGGTAACCGGAAGGGCAGGATCAATTGCGATCAGATCTGTATAAAGCTGTTGTGTCATCAATGGGGAAACATCGGTATCAACCAATCCATGTGTAAGGATCAATGGGGTTTTGATCCTCCAGGCGGCTACGCTGTTGGCTATTAGAGCATCCGATAGCCCTTTGAACTTGGCGTTTGTAGAAAAGGTGGTCCGGAATTCAGTTGTAAAAAGATCAGCAACAGTGGTTGTCAATTGGTTGTTGATTGCTGCACCACTGTTGGTTCCGTTGAAAAGCCCATCGATCCTGGATGCATAAGGTTCGTTGAAAATATCGCTGTATGGATTTGTAAATGAAGCTACAGATTTGAACCCTTTCATAATGTAGGCAATGTAATAGGGCTGTGGGAAAGTTGATGCTGAAGTTACAATTTGGGTCAACCTTGAAAGATTATAGGGTCCGGCACCGCAGCCAACACCTTTCAGGTTAAATTCAGTGCTGAAGCTTGTTTCTATCGTTTTGTGCAACTGCAAAGTCGATAGTCCACCCTGCGAATAACCCATGATATACAGGTCTTTAGAAATACTAAACTTCAAATCTGTTTTTGCTGTCATCTCTTTTACTGCCCTGAAAAGATCCAATATCGGATTAACGGTTCCTTCTAAATTAAGGTATGGATGAAATACTTCTGTCGATGACCCGAAACCGAGATAGTCGGGCAGTACGGTCACAAATCCGGTGGCAGCAAATCCGGTGATCAATTGATTTGTATAACTATTTGCTGATAAGGAAGGTGCGTTTGTATTAACGGTATTGGTTCCGTTCTGAAAACTGAGGATGGAATAGGTACCGCCACCATCGGGGATGCAGACCAAACCGGAAGCAACCAGTTTTTTGGTTCCCAAAGCTGTATTGTAAGTGACTGAATAGACTTTGGCCCCTGTTTTTACCGAGGGCAAAATTCCTGCCACATCGGGGTAAATAGACTGTGCCGGACTAAAAAGATTTGTAACATCTGTGGCAGTCATCGACCTGACAAAAGTATAACTGACAAGGTATTGGTCCTTTACAGTTGTGTCAGGTTCTGATAAATTCGATTTGCATCCTGAGAAAAGAAGTGTTCCTGCAAAGATGAGCAAGAGGAATTGTGCTATGTTTATTTTTCGTTTCATTCTGCTATGTGTTGTTCAACCATTCAACGGCCAAAGTTAGAATAAGTTCCAAATAAAACAGAATGAAAAGCAAAAACTTGCTATAATCAGTACCACCATAAAAGTTGCGAATAATTTTGTCTTCATCTTTTGATTTTTAATGTGATTATTGTGAACCAAAAGTACTATGGGACAATTCAGAATAAAAATAAGTTCTCCCATTTGGTCAATTATTACACCGGATCAGTGTATTTCATCAGCGAATGATGTCTTGTTAACCAGAAAAAGTGTAGTTTGTTGGCTATTTCGTTGATTTGACTAATTTTGAACATCAAATAGACGAATAAATTAAACTGAGATTAATATGAAAAAACCAATTCTCCTTTTTTTGGTTTTGCTTTCAATCCATACTATGGGCCAAAAACAAGGTATTGAACTGATCGACTCCCTCAAAACAAGGTTGATAAGTTCGGTAGAAGATACGACCAAAGTCAGATTGATGGGGAAATTGTCCTTTCAATACTACCGGTTTAATACCGACTCGGGAATTTATTATGCAAAACGAGCCATTTCGCTTGCCGAAAAACTGCGATGGAAAACCGGACTTGCTTTTTCGTACAATTACCTGGGAACCAACTATGCAGTAAAAGGCAATTATCCGGATGCATTGGAATATTTTGGGAGGGCTTTAACAACTTATACCGAGATTGGGGATAAACAAGGGATTGCATTCCTTTCAAACAACCTCGGCAATTTCTACAGGATGCAAAAAAATTTCCCAAAATCTATAGAATACCTCAATGAGTCAATAGCTGTAAATCAGAAACTTAATAATAAGCTCGACCTTGTAAAGAATTACAACAACCTTGGTTCTGTATATGGTGACCTTTTGGATATTCCCAAATCCAACGAGTTTTATTATAAAGCTTTAGAACTTGCAAGAGAAATCAATAACAAAGAACAAACCGCTTTATTGCTCATCAATATTGCCGATAACAGTGCAAAAATTAAAGATTATTGCAGTGCCCTTGAATTTAGTTATGAAGCATTAAAAATCAGCAAGGATTCAGAAGCAACTTACGATCTGGCTGTGGATTATGGTTTTATCGGGGAGATTTACTATAAGCTGACAAATGATAGTTCTTTTGATCGAAAACCCTGCAACTATCTTTCACAGGATAAAATGGGAAACCTGCTCAATGCTAAAAAATATTTGCAATTGGCTATTGATTTATTGGATAAGGTCAATGACTTGTCCGAAATATCGTCGAATGCACTTTTTCTTTCAAAAGTTTATGAAAAATTGGGCGATCCCGTAAACGCGCTTAAGTATTACAAGCAATATGCTGCGAACAAGGATTCTGTTTTATCGAAAGACAATAGTGTTAGATTTGCAAATATCGAAAAAAAGCAAGAGGGGGAGCTGAAAGATAAACAGATTGAAATCCAGAAATTGGAGATTGGTAAGAAAAATGCACAGATTTTTTTGCAGATTTTTCTTTTTATCATGGCCCTGTTGTTGGTATTGCTCCTTTCTTATTTCCACAATAAAAGGAGGGCGAACCGGGTCCTCAAGGAGAGTGAGGAGAAATACCGCTTTTTGTTTGAAAACAACCCGCAGCCAATGTTTATATACGATCTTGATACACTTGTATTTCTCGAAATAAACAAGGCTGCAGTCGATCATTATGGATATTCGAAGGATGAATTTCTGAATATGACCATCAAGGATATCCGGACCAAAGAAGATTTACCTGTTTTGCTTAATCATATTGAAAAGATCAGGGTAGGTCATGATTATAATCAGTCGGATGTATGGATGCACCTGAAAAAGAATGGGGATTTGATATTTGTTGAATTGACGGCTCAACCTGCAATCAGTAAAGGGAAAAATGCACGCCATGTGCTTGTCAATGATATCACCGACAGAAAACTTGCCGAAGAACAACTTCGTCTTTACGGAGAAATTGTTGAGCACATGGCCGAAGGGATCATCCTTACCCGTAGCTCGGATGGTATAATAGTTTATAACAACAAAGCCGCTACTCTAATGTTTGGTGCATTGGATGGCGAATTGACTGGTAAGCATATTAGTGCATTAAATGCAACGACTGAAAAAAATCCGGTTGAAATCGCTGATGAAATTATCGAAACCTTGAATACCTCAGGGATCTGGGAGGGTGAAGTAAAGAATATCCGCATTGAAGGGACTATTTTCTGGTGCTATACGCAAGTTACTTCTTTTAATCACCCCAAATTTGGAGATGTTTGGGTCGGAATTCTTCAGGATATCACCGAAAAGAAAAAAATGGTGGAGGACCTTACAAATGCCAAGGAAAAGGCTGAAGAGAGTGACCGTCTTAAAACTGCATTTATCAACAACATGTCGCACGAAATCCGTACTCCTTTAAATGGAATCCTTGGTTTTCTTCAATTGATGAAAGAAGAGGATCTTACGGATAAAGAATGGGAAGAATATTTTAATATCATCAACAAAAGTGGTGACCGCCTGATGAAAACCATCAACGATCTTGTCGAAATATCACAAATCCAGTCGGGACAAATGAAGCTGAAAATTGCTGCGACCAACATTGGCCTTCTGACCGATCAGGTTTTCCAATATTTTCAATGCGAAGCTGTTTTAAAAGGTATTGATCTAAATGTTAATAAGTTAGAGGATTCAGAGCATATTATCGATTCTGATGGTGAAAAAATTAAATCAATACTATCAATTCTTGTAGAAAATGCAGTCAAGTTTACATATACAGGTTCAATTGAATTTGGGTACAAATGTATTGTCAATGAAGCAATAGAGTTTTATGTAAAAGATACTGGAATTGGAATCCCTTACGACAAGCAACAGGTTATTTTCGAGCGGTTTATGCAGGTGGACGTTTCCAATACCAGGCATTTTGAAGGTTCCGGACTTGGCTTGTCAATTGCCAAAGCTTACGTTGAAATGTTACAAGGATCGATTCGCGTTGAAAGTGAACTTGAAAAAGGCTCTGTATTCTTTTTTACGATCCCTTACAATTCAACGCATGTACATGATGAGCTTATTTCAAATGAAGAAGTTGTTTATAAAAATGACGACAAACAATTGCGTTTGAAAATATTGGTAGTCGATGATGATGTTTCGTCGGGACACCTTTTATCGGTCATGGTGAAAAAGTATGGAACAGAAATTACAAATGTGGCAACCGGGAAAGAAGCGGTCTCAATTTGCAGGAATAGGTCCGATATCGATCTGATACTGATGGATATAAAAATGCCCGATATGGATGGCTATGAAGCTACGAGGCTAATCCGGCAATTCAATACCAATGTAGTGATTATAGCGCAAACTGCATATGCCCTTTCGGGGGAGAGCGAAAAAGCATTGGAGGCCGGATGCAATGATTACATTTCAAAACCAATCGGGAAAAGTGAATTGACCCGATTAATTAATAAGTATTTATATGCCTGATATATAGAATATTAAGCCATGGACTATTGCAATATGACAAAGGAGGATCTCATCGTTGCCGTGCAGGCCCTGCAAGTTGAAAACAATGCACTAAGGCAGGAAAACGAACTATTTAGGATTAACACAATAAATGGCAGCTATCACGACGGCTTTCAGGAAAAATGGGTGCCCGCTACAGAAAATCAGTTCGAAATGGTTTTTGATGTCAGTCCTGATGCCGCCCTGATCAGCCGATTGGATGATGGGGTTGTTGTGGCACTCAACAAAGGTTTCACAAAACTTATGGGTTTCACTAAGGAGGAAACCATTGGACGGTCAAGCATTGGCATCAATCTTTGGCAAAATTCTCCAGATCGCAAAATACTTGTTGAACAGCTTTTGGAGCATGGCCATTGCGAGAATTTTGAAACTACCTTTTTACGAAAAGATCGCCATTCGCTAATCGGTTCAATATCTGCTAAAGTCATTCCTTTTCAAGGTACGCCCCATATTCTGAGCATAACCCGCGATATTACGGCGTTCAGGAGGACAGAAGAAATCTTGCGAAAAAGTGAGGAGGGTTTTAGGGAAGTCCTCGAAAATTCAATCGATGCCTCTTATAAACGCAACCTGAAAACCAACAAATACGATTATTTAAGCCCTGTATTTTCGCAAATATCAGGTTATACCCCCGACGAGATGAACCTCCTGCCACTTGACACGGTATTGGAATTGATGCATCCCGATGACATACAAGAAGTTAACCGGGTTATTACCGGTGCTCTATCATCAGATCAGTCAGGTGCAGTCTATCAAACAGAATATCGCTTCAAACATAAACAAGATGGCAAATATCGTTGGCTTCACGATAAATTCACTGTTATGTTCGATGCTTCGGGTAAACCTTCTGCAATGATTGGAAGCGTCAGCGACATTTCCGAAAGGAAACAAGCACAAATTGCGATGCACGAGAGTGATTCGTTGCTGCGCAAGGCACAGGAAATAGCCCATCTGGGCTCATGGTCTCTCGATATGGTCAACAATAAACTTACCTGGAGCGACGAAATATACAGGATCTTTGGTCTTCTTCCTCAGGAATTTGGTGCAACTTACGAGGCTTTTCTAGATACAGTGCATCCACAGGATCGCCAGACTGTTAACCTTACTTTTATCAATTCTGTGAAGGAAGGCAAAGACAGCTTTGAAATTGAGCATCGGATCATACAAAAAAATTCTGGTGAGGTAAGGTTCGTTTATGAAAAATGCGAACATGTCAAAGATTCTTCCGGCAAAATTATCGGTTCGGTGGGAATGGTGCACGATATTACCGAACCACAGGCCAACAAACTGCATCTTGAACAAACAAGTGCCGAATTAAAGGCAATTTACGACCATTCACCTGTAATGATGTGCGTTGTGAACCCCAAACGGCAAATCTTGTATGCCAATCCTGCATTTACCTTATTAACGGGGACGTCAGAAGATCTGTTAAAAGGGGGTCACGCGTGTGGGGTTTTTGGTTGCATCAATGCCTTGAACGACATCCGTGGCTGCGGTTTTGGTAAAAATTGCCATGCCTGTAGCTTAAAATTGGCGATGGAAGATACTTTTAAAAATGGAACCCGCCATTACAATGTTGAATATACGACAACACTTTTGAAAAATGGGGTAATCCGTGAAGTGTCGTTGCTCGGTTCAACTGCGCCAATAAAAAGCGATGGAAAACCGAACCTTTTGCTTTGCCTCCTCGATATTACCGAACGCATTCAGGCTGACAAAGCTCTTATGGAAGTCAACCTGCGATATGAACGAGCAGTAAATGGGACTAGTGACGGAATCTGGGATTGGAATATCCTGACCGGTGAGGATTATCACTCCCCGCGGTACAAGGAGTTGTTGGGATACGACCACGATGAAATAGATGGCACTTTGGAAGGTTTCGAGTCTCTTGTACACCCTGATGATTTGGAGAGGGTGCGGTCGGCGCAATATGCAAATTTCTGGCAAGGTGCCCCTTACGATGTTGAATTGCGTATGCGGACAAAGCAAGGTGATTACAAATGGTTTGAGACAAGAGGGCGGGTCACAAAACGGGATAATGATGGGAATCCCCTGTTAATGTCAGGTTCGATAACCGACATTTCCTTGAAAAAGCAGATGGAAGAAGCTCTCCAGAAAAGTGAGCAAAAATACCGAAGTTTATTTGAGAATGTATTTGAAGGTATTGTCATTATCGACCTTCAGGGCAATATACTTTTTGCAAACAATTCCATCATTAAAACATTCGAATATGACAATCTATCACAACTCGTAGGACAAAATATTTTTAGTTACATCGCACCCGAATATGTTTCCCAAACGATGGAAGATTTTGTAAAAGTTGTTCAGGGTATTGAGGCTGGGGTTGCACTGAGTTGTGGCATTACATCAAAAGGTAACAGGATCTGGATGGAAAGCATCGGTAAAATTATTGATTACGAAGGGATTAAAGCCGATATGATATCTATTCGCGACATTACGGCAAAAAGAAAATCCGAAGAAGAATTGCGCGAAAGCGAAGAGAAATATAGGCTGTTGACAGAAAATACCGCCGATGTGATTTGGGTACTGAATTTAACTTCCGGGAAATATACCTATATCAGCCCTTCTGTTTTCCATTTAAGAGGTTTTACTGCTGAGGAAGCCATGAACGAACGGCTGGAAGATTCCCTTACTCCGGATTCAGTCGAACTTGTAAAGAATGCAATAGCTAAAGATATATCCGTTTTTCTGGCAAATCCCGAGAAGCCAAACTCATTTATCAATGAAATACAACAATATTGCAAAAATGGAAAAGTCATATGGGTAGAAGTCTCGACACAATTCCGGTTTGACCCGATGGGCAATATAGAGGTTTTGGGTGTGAGTCGGAACATTGAAGAAAGGAAAAAAGCAGAAAATGAATTGAGGGAAAAGGAGTTACAATACCGAAACCTTGCCGACTCCGGTGTAGCCCTGATCTGGGAAGCAGGGACCGACAAGTTATTAAACTATTTTAACCAGCCATGGCTTAAATTTACCGGGCGGACATTGGACCAGGAGATGGGAAATGGTTGGACTGAAGGTGTCCATCCCGAGGATTATGAACATTGCCTTAAAACCTATGTTGAGGCTTTCGACAAACACGAAACGTTCAACATGGAATACAGGCTCCGAAAAGCCAATGGCGAATACGCGTGGTTGATGGATATGGGAACCCCTAACTATAACATCAACAATGAATTTATTGGGTACATCGGACATTGCTTCGATATTTCGGTACTTAAACATACGGAGGATGCCTTACGTGAAAGTGAGGAGCAAATCCGTCTCTTACTTAACTCAACTGCAGAAGCAATTTATGGTATCGATTTGGATGGCAACTGCACATTTTGCAACTCCTCTTGTCTGAGAATTCTTGGGTACAATAACGAAAACGAACTATTGGGCAAAAACATGCACTATCAGATTCACCATCAACATGCCGATGGGACCCCTTTTGATATAAATGACTGTTCCATATTCAGCGTTTTTAAATCAGGTGAAAATTCACATGTTGAGAATGAAGTCCTTTGGCGTTCAGATGGTACCTGTTTCCCTGCCGAATATTGGTCGTATCCGCAATACACCAAAGGAAATATTATTGGTGCGGTTGTAACTTTTTTGGACATAACTGAACGAAAAAAAGCAGAGAAATCACTTCATGAAACCAACTCTTATCTCGAGAACCTGATCAATTATGCCAATGCACCCATCATTGTTTGGGATCCTCAATTCCGTATTACTCGGTTTAACAATGCATTCGCACATTTGACAGGTATTTCTGAGAAGGAGGTTCTTGGGCAAACCCTCGAGGTATTGTTTCCTATCGAAAACCTGGAAAAGTCTATGAATCTGATCAGAAAAACAATAACCGGGGAGCGTTGGGAAACGGTAGAAATCGAAATCAGGCACAAGGATAATTCTGTAAAAACTGTTCTTTGGAATTCGGCTACTCTTTTTGCAGCCGACAAAAAAACACCTGTTGCCACAATCGCGCAGGGGCAGGATATTACCGAGCGCAAAAAAGCCGAGGGCGCGTTGCGACAGAGCGAAGCAAAATTCAGGGAGATGGCCAACCTCTTGCCACAAATTGTCTTCGAAACCGATACGCAGGGAAATCTTACCTATGTTAACAATCAAGCTTTTAAGATCTTGGGCTACCCGGAAGATTCTCCAATCCTTGGATTGAGTACCCTTAGTTTTTATACGCCTGAATCAAGGATCAAAGCCATCGCAAACATCCAAAGAAAGGTATCAGGCCAATTGGAATCAGTGAGCAACGAATACGATATGGTACGAAAGGATGGTTCCACATTTCCTGCCCTGGTCTATTCAAATGTGGAATTGAACGAGAACACAACTGTGGGTCTGAGGGGCATTATTGTTGACATTACTGAACAAAAGAAAACAGAGGCTCTGCTTATTAAATCCAAACAGGAAGCAGAAACCGCGAACAAGGCAAAAAGCATGTTTCTTGCAAATATGAGCCACGAGATCAGGACTCCGCTGAACGCAATTATCGGTTTTTCGCAATTGATAAACCGTGATAAGTCTCTTTCAGTCAATCAGAAAGATTACAACAACTCAATCATCAAGGCAGGAGAACATCTTCTGGCCCTGATCAACGACATTCTTGAACTCTCGAAAATGGAGGCTGGTCGCATTGTCTTAAATCCTGTCCATGTCTGTTTACCCGACTTCCTAAAAGATATGCAAATGATCTTTAAAGAGAAAGCAAATGCCAAACATATCAAATTGACATTTGAGACGGCAACAGACTTACCCATGGATGTCGTTGTTGATGAAAGCAAATTGCGCCAGATCTTTATCAACCTGATCGGAAATGCAGTTAAATTCACCGATGTCGGTTCGATAGTGGTTCGTAGCCACGTTGACTATATTGATCAGGATAAAGCCCGGTTTGTTGTCGAAATCCAGGATTCGGGATCTGGCATTTCTGAAAGCGAACAGCAAAACCTGTTCAAACATTTTGTTCAAGCAAGTGCCGGAATCAAAAAAGGGAGTGGTACCGGGCTGGGACTTGCCTTGAGCCGTGAACTGGTCAGGTTATTGGGAGGGGATATTACCGTGTCAAGTGAGGTAGGAAAAGGTTCGCTTTTTTCTTTTTTTGTTGATATAAAAGAGGTTATATTTGAGGCCATCAAAACAAAGGTAACCAAACGGGTCATTGGTATTGATAAGGGGCAGAAGTCTTTTAGTGTATTAATTGTTGATGATAAAGAAGAGAACCTCCGGGTGGTTTCCGACTTGCTAAAAATGGTGGGATTTGAAACGATGACAGCAGTAAATGGTCGGGATGCTATCGAAAAATTCAATGATTGTGTACCTGATCTGATTTTAATGGATTTGCGAATGCCCATTATGGATGGTTACGAAGCCTCACGACAGATCAAATTAACCCCTAAAGGTCAGGCAACGCCAATAATCGCATTGACAGCCAGCGCATTCGAATCGGATCGCAAAAAAATAGAATCAATGGGGATAAACGGCTTTATCAGAAAACCCTTCCGTGAAAGCGAATTGTTCAATACTGTTGGTAATAGCCTGAATATTAATTATATATACGAAGAGGAGTTTACTTCCACTGATACATTTTACTTTTACAACAATGAAAATTTCTCGGAAGAAATTTTCAACTTACCAATTGATCTGGTAGAAAAAATGCAGGATGCTCTGGCTGTCGCAGATTTGAACCTGCTTAAAAAACTGATTAACAGTATAGAAAAAGAAAATTCTCATCTTGCGAAACACCTGATGGAATTAACCAGAAACTTCGACTATGATCAATTACAAATATTACTTAATCCAAAAAGCGGCAAATAATGAAAGATTTTTTAACTGGGGACTATAATAGTGCAAATATTCTTATTGTTGATGATGTCCCCGCCAACCTTATGGTTCTGAACGACATCCTTGAGGGAATCGGTTATAAGGTCAGACCTGTCCCCAATGGTCACCTCGCATTGCAGGTAGCAGAGAAAGAGAAACCGGACCTGGTCCTGCTCGACATTATGATGCCCGAAATGGATGGATTCGAGGTTTGTAAAAGGTTTAAGGACAATCCGCTTTTAAGCGAGATTCCCATTATTTTCATCAGTGCTTTAAACGACACACACGATATTGTAAAAGCATTCCATTCTGGTGGGGTCGATTACATCACCAAACCTTTCCGGGCCGAAGAGGTCACCGCAAGGGTTGCGACCCACCTGAAATTGCACAGGCAAAACCTCGAGCTTTACAACCTGAATGCATCTAAAGACAAGTTTTTTTCGATCATTGCACACGACCTGCGAAGCCCATTCAATGGTATTTTGGGATTGACTCAAATCATGGCCGAAGAGTTGTCCTCCCTGACGATGGAGGAGATCCAGGAAATAGCAGTTGACCTGAAAAGCTCGGCAACCAATCTTTTCCGTTTGCTCGAAAACCTTCTTCATTGGGCCCGGATGCAACAGGGGCTAACGACCATATATCCTGAAAAATTGCCCTTGTACACTACAGCCTCCGATAGTGTAGAAATGATCCTTGATTCAGCCAAAGGCAAGGGGATTTCGATCACGTACGATATTGACAAAGATTTAAAGATTTCCGCGGATAAAAACTGCTTTCAGACCATTATGCGTAACCTTGTTTCCAACGCTATAAAATTCACCAACAAAGGTGGGAGCATTTCCGTTTCAGCCTCGGCAACCAACGAAGGGCTGGTCCAGATCTCCATAAAGGATACAGGTATTGGTATTAGCCCCCTAATGGTCGGGGATTTGTTCCGAATCGAAGTTAAAACAGGAAGAAGAGGCACTGATGGTGAATCAAGTACAGGCTTAGGGTTGCTACTTTGCAAAGAATTTGTTGAAAAGCATGGCGGAAAAATCTGGGTAGAAAGCGAAGAGGGGAAAGGAAGCGATTTTTGCTTTACAATCCCAAGTATCAAATAATCAATGCTATAACAAAATAATCCCAATTTTCATAAAGTCAATTCAGGAAATGGTACAAATGAAGAACTTAGGCATATACAACAGGATACTGCTCACTGCAATAGTGATCGGCTTTTTTTTTCTTATGCTTTTGTTGACTTTGTATATTATAAAAAATAAACAGGAGAATATTATTTTCAACGAATCGACAGACCTTTTTAGTAAGGAAGTCACTTCGCTGATCGCCCTTAAAACCGACGTTTTGCAGCAGGTGGTCTATGATTATACTTACTACGATGATTTTGTCAAGAACCTTAGCAATAACGATTCTGTTTGGTATGAGAACAATATAACAACCATTCTTAAGTCTTTCCATGTTGAATATGTTTGTGTTTACGACACCTCCTTTAACCTTGTACTTGAAGTATCATCCAATGGGTTTCGTTCCCGCAGGTTTATTTCTACCGAGACACTTGCCAAATTGCGGGACACCAGATTTTTGAATTTTTTCCAACTTGCATCCGATGGATTGCTTCAAATCAGCGGAGGATCGGTCCACCCCGATATAGACCCTACCCACACCCTTACCAAACCAAGTGGGTATCTTTTCATCGCAAAAAGCTGGAACCAGAGTTTTCTTAACGAATTGTCCATTCTGGCGGGAGCCAGGGTAAACCTCTCTGAATTCTCAGATACACAGTTTAAACACGATATATACGACATCTCATACCTCATCGACCTGAAAGGATGGAACAACGAAACCATCTCAAAAATCCATTTTGCCCGGATCTCCAATTCTTTACGACTTTTTCACAGGTTATCTGTTGTTATGGTGTTGGTGATGCTTGGTTCAATTCTGATAACATGGTTGATATTTCATTTAGTAACCAAAAGGTGGTTAGACATCCCCTTAAAATTGGTGACGAGCATCCTGAAGTCTGAAGATGCGGGCCAGGTGGAAGAACTCCGGAACAGCTATGGTGAGTTCAGGATGATTGGTTCCCTGTTTGGCGATTTCATACAACAAAAGAAAGTACTCCGGCTTACCAAAGAGCGGGCCGAGGAGAGCGATAAGTTAAAGACCGCTTTCCTGAACAATATCTCACATGAAATACGTACTCCTTTCAGTGGAATCCTTGGCTTCCTGAATCTGATCATCGACAATCAGCTTTCGGACCACGATAGAGCCGATTATGCCGAAATGATCCACCAAAGTTCCAACCGCTTGATGAATACGATTGATAACATCGTCGAAATCGCACAGATACAGACAGGGCTGATTGAGGTATCTAAATCCAAAATAGAAATTAACAAATTGATATCTAATGTTATAAGTCAATTTAAAGTTGAGTCGGAACACAAGAACCTGAAATTAACCTTTATAAATGAGTTGCCTGATCATTTGAAATACCTGTTGTCGGATTGGAAAAAAATTGATGCTATTCTTTCCAATTTAATCGACAACGCATTAAAATTCACAAATAAAGGATCGATTGAAGTTGGAGTGCGCCTATCAGGCATTGCTGATCGGAAGCCGGATAACCTGTTGTTTTATGTCAGGGATACAGGCATCGGCATTTCACCCGATAAACAATCCTGTATTTTTGACTTATTTATCCAGGCCGATGGTTCCGACAAGCGGTCTTTTGATGGGTGTGGCTTGGGTCTGGCCATCTCGAAAGCGTATGTTGAAATGCTGGGTGGAAAAATAGGATTGAAGAGCGAAGAAGGAATCGGTTCGGAGTTTTTAATTTGCCTTCCTTTGGAGAGTAACAGTCAAAATATTAAATAACAATAACTTACGTCATGATTAGTTCAAATGGGCCCACAGTGGTCAGGAAAATTTGGATGTCGGCCATAATGGGGGCTACCTGTTTGCTCTTGTCACCTTATGGGTTGGCTGCCAATCTGGGGGAGATACGTATAGATATCCCATGGGCTTTATTTCTTCCAATGCTTGCTTCGATGGCCTATGGATGGAGGTTTGGCCTTGTTGCTGGATTGGCTGGAGGAGCCTATTTCCCGTTCCTGCTATGGGCAAACAACGGATATGCCAATTTATCGACCACATTGACTTATCTATGTATTTATGCATTATTGGGTCTTCCCAAGGACTTCAATTTTTTTAATAGCATTAAAGCATTGTATATCAGATATATAATATGTCTTGCGATTGGAATCCTTGCATTTTATTTTTATTTTCTGTTCCTTTTTCAACCCTTGCTCAGCTTTAACCCGGCTTTTTGGGTGCATGAAACAATAAAAACCATTCCAAGGGATATTCTCTACGGTTTTGCGTTTAAGGACAGCGTTAATCTGGTTGTTTTGACTTTAATCGCTGAAACATTGCTGCAGCTTCCTTTTATCCGTAAAACATTGGGTCTTTCCATTATACCATCCATGGGGGAGAATAATAAAATTTTTATTGGAACAATCATCGCATCTATTTTTGTATGGTTGACATTTGTAGGGTTGGGTATCGTCCTTTTTGACGGGGAAAATGATTTGCGTCAGGAACATATCTCGCTTGCATTTCTGGTGATGATTACCAGTGGGATTATTTTAGCCAGAATCCTCTTTCTTTACAACGAAAAGCAGTATAATATTAAATATCAGCTAAATAAAAGCGAAGAAAAATACCGCAACATTTTTGAGAATGTACATGACGTTTTTTACAGGATCGACCTTCAGGGAAAGGTGCTCGAAATCAGCCCTTCTATCAATCATCTTGCCGGTTTCGGCGTTGAAGAAATAATTGGAAAACCCTTCGATATACTATCTGATAACCCTGAAGAGGGAGCAAAACTACTCAATTCGATCCAAAAGGATATTGTCCTTACTGATTATGAAATAAAGTTAAAGACAAAAACAGGCAAGGTAAAATATGCCTCTTTGAATGCCAGTTTAATCACAAATGCAGATGGACAATCGGTATATGTGGAAGGGATTATGCGGGATATCACCCGGCGAAAACAAGCAGAGGATTCACTTCGTAGAAATGAGGCCATTCAAGCCAAGATGGTCGCTAACATTGGGGATGTAATCGTTATCATCGATAAAAACGAAATCAACACCTACAAAAGCCCCAACATCGAAAAATGGTTTGGATGGCGACCCGAAGAGGTTGTTGGCCAAAATACTTACGAAAACATTCATCCAGAAGACGTGGATGGCGCAAAGATATTCTTTAGGCGACTGCTTCTAACCCCCGATGCGACCGGAACCACCGAAATCCGTTACCGTTGCAAGGCTGCCAGTTATAAATGGATAGAAATCAGCATGGTAAATTTGATACATGATCCTGATATACAAGGTGTATTGGGAAATTATCATGATATTTCGGACCGGAAACGGGCAACCGAAATGTTCGACAATGAACGTATCCTGCTCCGTACGTTGATTGACAATATTCCCGATTCTATCTATTCAAAAGACTTTGCCTGTCGCAAGACCCTCGCCAACCTCACCGAAGTCAGGTATATGGGGGCCAACTCTGAAAGTGAAGTCCTTGGAATGACTGATTTTGAATTATACCCTGCAGACCTTGCCGAAAAGTTTTATGCCGATGATCAGATGGTGCTGCAAACAGGCAAGGCCTTGCTGAATCGGGAAGAGTTTATTATAGATGAAAAAGGGGAAAAACGGCATCTGTTATCTTCAAAAATCCCGATTCGCGATAAAAACAACCAGGTGATTGGACTTGTCGGGATAGGAAGGGACATAACTATCCGTAAGCGATCTGAAGAAAACTTTATTTTGGCGAAAGAAAAAGCCGAGGAGAGCGAACAGCGGTTGATAACATTTATTAATTCCATTCCCGACATCATTTGTTATAAAGACTATTGCGGTAGATGGATGCTCGCCAACGATGCTGATCTGGAATTGTTCGGCTTAACCAATGTGGATTATATCGGGAAAACGGATGCCGAACTTGCACCATTCACCCATCAAATCTATTACGAGGCATTCAGAAATTGTATGGTTTCGGATGAAAAGGCCTGGTTAAACGGAAAGATCACAAGGGGAACCGAGAACATTCCCACACCGGCAGGGAAACTAAAATGCTACGATGTACTGAAAATACCCGTTTTTCACCCAAATGGTGATCGTAAGGGATTGGCAGTTATAGGGAGAGACATCACCGAATTTATTAATATCCAAAATGAACTCGAGATTGCCAAAGAGCGTGCTGAAGGAAGCAATTACCTTAAAACCACCTTTTTAAGCAATATATCACACGAAATACGTACTCCTTTCAACAGCCTGCTGGGATTTCTCAACCTGGCGACAGACAGTGAACTCAACGACGAGGAAAGAGCTGAATACATTGGCCTTGTCAACCAAAGCTCATACAGGTTAATGAACACGATTAACGATATTGTTGAAATATCTCAGATTCAGACTGGCCAGATGGAAGTGTCATTGGCAGAAACCAGCATCAATCAATTGATTGACAATTTGTACCGACAGTTTAAACCCGAAGCTGAGAAGAAAAAACTGCAATTCACCATCATTAACCAATTGCACAGTCAATTTGACTTGCTCACCACCGACGTCAAAAAACTAGGGGTCATCCTCTCCAATTTAATTGGCAATGCACTCAAATTTACAGAATCGGGTTCTATTGAAGTAGCTATCCGGACAGAAGAAATAGTTGATCAGAGGGAAAAATATAATGCTTTTATAATTAATGATTTACCTGCCAAATTGTTGTTTTCTGTTAAAGATACAGGTATTGGGATTCCCAAAGAAAAACAGGCACAAATTTTCGGCCTTTTTATGCAGGGTGACAGTTCTCATACCAGATCCTTTGAAGGTTGCGGGTTGGGTCTTTCCATCTCGAAGGCTTATGTCGAAATGCTTGGTGGAGAAATTTGGGTCGAAAGTGGGTTCAATGAGATTTCTGAAATTAAGGGGACTGTCTTTCATTTCAACATCCCTTTCCATTTTGTTGTAGAACAAAAAACTATTGTCGGGAATGGTGAGCCTTCCAAGGCGTCAGGAAACAATTTAAAGAACCTGATTGTTTTGATCGCCGAGGACGATGAAGCATCGGCCGTGCTGATTTCAATTACTGTAAAAACCATCAGCAAACAAATTATCAAAGTTAAAAATGGACACGAGGCTGTTGAAGCTTGCCGGCAAAACCCGGAAATTGACCTGGTATTGATGGATATTAAAATGCCAGGATTGGATGGGTATGAAGCTACCCAACAAATCAGGCAGTTCAACACCAATGTAACGATTATTGCCCAAACTGCAAATGCCCTTTACGGCGACCGCGAAAAAGCACTTGCAGCCGGATGTAATGAATATATTGAAAAACCAATTGTTAAAGAAAAGCTGTTGGCTCTGATAAATGGCTCTTTAAGAAATTGAAATACTGGATATTAGTTTATGAAAAGCGAGGACCAAATCAAAGTTGAAGTTCGGGCTGCCTTCGAAAAATACCTTTTGGTCTATTTCGAGCAGCGAAATGCTGATGATATATTTGCGATGATGGGTGATGAAATGAGCGTTATCGGGACGGCCTTTGACGAAATCGCCTTAAATATTAGACCAGCAAAAGAACTCTATTTAAGGGATTTACTACAAGTCCCAAATCCAATTCATTATACCCTCCACAACCTTAGCATACAAGTTCTGTCTGAAAAAGCAGGGTTTGCTACTGCTGTGATTTCCATAAAAACCGAAATAGGAGATTCACTGCTCGAAATGAAAGGGCTCAGGTTAAGCATGATCTTTAAAAAAACCGGTGACAATTGGCTGATCGTCCACAAGCACATTTCCTCACCAACCCATAACAATATGGAAGGGGAAAGTTTTCCCTTGGAAGAATTAAAAAAACGGAACCAATGGCTTGAAAATAAAATCCACGAAAAAACACAGGATTTAATTGCAGTCAATCTCCAATTGGAAAACGACATCGAGGAACGTAAAGCGATAGAGGAAGAGTTGCGCGAAAACAGCGAACTTTTATCCCTGTTTATGAAACATTCACCAATTTATTCATTTATCAAACAGGTTACTGCAACCGAAAGCAAGGTGCTGGTTGTTAGCGATAACTTTAAGGAGATGACTGGAATTTCGGCCCATGGAATGGTTGGCAAGAATATGTTTGAACTTTTTCCTACTGAATTTGCAGCAAAAATGACACGGGATGATTGGGCTGTGATCTCGGAAGGAAATCCAATTGTGATACGTGAGGATTTGAATGGAAGAAATTATTTAACAATGAAGTTTCCGATATCGAAAAAGGGTAGAAACCTGCTTGCCGGATATGTTATTGATATTACTGAACGATATCAGGCCGAACAGGAAATCAACGGAAAAAATCTGGAACTTCAGCAAATCAATGCGACCAAAGACAAATTTTTCTCTATCATTGCACATGACTTACGTGGCCCATTAGCTGGTTTAATGGGTCTCGCTCAAATAATGGCAGAAGACTTGTCCTCCTTAACAATGTCTGAAATACAAGGGATTGCAGTTGACATGAAAAACTCGGCAACCAATCTTTTCAGGTTGCTCGAAAACCTCCTCAATTGGGTCAGGATGCAAAAGGGACAGATCACGTTTACGCCGGAAATCATAAGGATGCTTCCGGTTATCGTTGAAAGTGTTGAAATACTTTGTGAACCGGCAAAAAACAAAGGAATTAAAATTGAGATTGAGGTCCCCGAAGATTTGGAAGTTTATACCGACAAAAATATCTTCGGGACCATCGTGCGTAACCTTGTTTCTAATGCTATTAAATTTACACATAAGGGAGGTCATGTCCTTATTTCGGCCTTTACTGGTAAAGATCGCGAGGTCCGGATATCCATACAGGATACTGGGATCGGCATGGATCAGGAAATGATTGATAATTTATTCCGGATCGATGTCAAAACAAATCGCAAAGGCACAGAAGGTGAATTAAGTACAGGTTTGGGTCTGCTGCTTTGTAAGGAGTTTGTCGAGAAACATGGTGGACTATTGCAGGTAGAATCTGAAGAGGATAAAGGGAGCGTCTTTTACTTTTCCCTGCCATCGCATCTATATTAAAGAATTCAATGAAAACTGTCATAAAAGAAATTCAATGAAATTCAAAAAAAGGGTTGTTTATTTCGGGAATATCAGGTTGGCTATTGCATTTCTGATTTTAGGCATTGGCATCACAATAGCTGCCTCGTACAATACCGCAAAGAACGAAGAAAGACTCGCGAAATCCGAATATGTGTCGGTTTGTAACGAAATAAAGATAAGAATAGATACCCGCCTTCGCGCCCATGCCGAATTTTTACGTGCCGGGTCGGCTTTTCTTGAAGCGTCGGATACTGTTACACGAAAAGAATGGAGCAATTTTATTAAACAGTCGAAAATTGAAAGAAATCTCCCGGGCATCCAAGGTGTAGGGTTTGCGTTAGTCATCCCCAAAAATCAATTGCAGAAACATATTCAGGCCATTAGGAACGAGGGTTTTCCTGAATATGCAGTTAAACCTATGGACGACAGGTTTGCCTATACTTCAATTATCTATCTCGAACCATTTTCAGGCAGGAATCTTCGTGCTTTTGGGTACGATATGTTTACGGAACCTGTCCGCAGAAAAGCAATGGAACAGTCGTGCGATTCGGATGTTGAAATGCTTTCGGGAAAGGTATTTTTGGTCCAGGAAACAAGTGAGGATGTTCAACCCGGAACGCTGATGTATGTTCCGGTTTATCGTAACGGTATGCCTGCCGATAATACAGAACAACGTCGGGCAGCCCTAAAAGGTTGGGTTTACAGCCCTTATCGGATGACCGATTTAATGACGGGAATTTTGGGCCGTTGGGATCTGGGCTTGGAGGAAAGGATTCATTTACAAGTATATGACGATAGCTTATCAGTTGCTTCGCTGTTGTACGATAGCCAGAAAAATGATACCTTGAAAAGTGGTATCATGGAATCCAGGTCACTTACTCTACCCGTGGATTTTAACGGTAAAAAATGGATTCTCAGTTTTTCGCAATCCAAAGAACGACTGGTATTTTCTGTCGATAAGGCGGTTTTGGTATTGATTGGCGGTATCATCATTAGTTTGCTCTTGTTTGGTTTGTTCCTTTTACTGATCAATACAAAAACCAGGGCAATGCAAATTGCCCGTAAATTGACAACTGAACTTAAAGAGAGCGAAACAAGGTTTTCGTTGTTCATGGATCATTTGCCGGCTATTGCATTTATAAAAGACAACAATGGCAAAACATTGTTTGTCAATCAGTTCATGGACAATTCAATTGGTGCTTCAAAATGGATTGGCAAGGACATGCTTGAAGTTTTTCCAAATGAATTCGGAGAAAAGTTATATGCAGATGATTTGCGTGTGTTGAAACAGGGTTTTGAAAAAATCGAAGAAAGTATCATGCTATTCGATGGAAAATTGCATTACTTTGAAACACAGAAATTTACCATCCAGAATCAAGATAAGGATCCTTTCCTGGGCGGCATTTCCTTAGAAATTACAGACCGCAAAATGGCTGAAGAATTATTGCAACAAACTCACCAAAACTATGAATCATTTTTTAATACAATTGATGATTTCCTATTCGTGTTGGACGAACAGGGGAATATGGTCCATGTAAACACCACCGTCGTTGACCGATTGGGTTATACCTGGGATGAACTATCCGGAAAATCGGTCCTTATGGTCCATCCACCGGAACGGCGCGATGAAGCAGGGCGAATAGTCGGCGAAATGCTACAGGGAATTACGGAGTTCTGCCCGGTTCCGGTGATGACAAAACAAGGTTCACAGATTCCTGTCGAAACTAGAATAAAGCTCGGCATCTGGGATGGAAAGCCTGCCATATTTGGGGTTACAAAAGACATATCGCGGATCCAGCTTTCGGAAGAAAAATTCTCAAAATTGTTTCACCTCAACCCATCTGCCTGTGGACTGAGCGACCTCGCAACACGGCAATACATCGAAGTAAACGAAGCTTTTTATGCCCTGTTCGGGTTCAATAAAGATGAAGTAATTGGTAAAACAGCGTTTGAATTAGGTGTTTTTACCCCTGAAGCCGCAATAGCTGTAATGCATTTAGCTGATAATAATGGTACTGTAACCAATGCCGAAGCCACTCTGAAAACGAAAAATGGTGATCTCAAACATGTACTTTTATTTGCAGAAAATGTTTATGTTCAAGATCGAAAATGCCGTTTTACGGTTGTTCTCGACATTACTGAACGCAAAAAGGCAGAAGAAGAATTAAAAAAGAGTGAGGCAGAACTCCGCCATCTCAATGCCACCAAAGACAAGTTCTTCTCCATTATTGCCCACGACCTGAAAAGCCCGTTCAATGCCATTGTTGGGTTTAGCGATATTCTTGTTGAACGTGTAAAAGAAAAGGATTATGATCGATTTGACGAATTTGTCGGTCACATTCTTAAATCGTCAAATCGGGCAATGGACTTACTCACCAACCTGATGGAATGGTCCAGGTCGCAGACAGGAAGAATGGGTTTTAATCCCCGACATTTTGACTTACGCGAATTCCTACGTGATATTATCCCTATGTACGACGACATCGCCGGACAGAAATCGATTATCATCCAAAAGGATTTACCTCCCAAAGTGAGTGTTTATGCCGACCAGGCAATGATCAGTACCGTATTCAGGAATCTGATATCCAACGCCATAAAATTCACAAGACCAGGAGGGAAGATCACCATTTCAGTTATCCAAAATACAACAGGAATAGTGGTTTCGGTTCAGGATACGGGGATTGGGATACCTGAAATAATGATCGGCAAATTGTTCCAAATCGACCAGTTTTATACCACCCCTGGCACCAATAGGGAACAGGGAACTGGCCTGGGATTGATCTTGTGCAAAGAGTTTGTGGAGAAGCACGGTGAAAAAATCTGGGTCGAAAGTGAACAAGGAAAAGGAAGCGTATTCTTTTTTACATTAAAAACTAAAAACTAACAACTATAACCAATATGAACAGGCAAATTGAAAATGTATCGCAAATTGCGGGATTTGGAATGGATTGTAGTATAAAGTTGTGGGATAATTTCCTGTTAATTACATTAATCGAATCAAGTGTCCTGATTGTATTATTGCTTATGGCACTTCTTTTTCTATTCAGAATCCAGATAAAAAACAGGCAGTTGAGAAAGGAGATCGACGAGAGAAAAAAAGTGGAAGAAACACTAAAGGAGAGTGAAGAAAAGTATCGTTTGATATTTGAACATTCACCTTTGGGTCTTTTGTCCTTTGATAAGAATGGCGTTATTTTAGCCTGCAATGACAATTTCGTCAAGATTATAGGATCTTCACACGATGTATTGATCGGCCTTAACATGCTCAAGCTGCCTGATAAAAAACTGGTTGCAGCGGTTCAGATGGCATTGGATGGAAGTGCCGGTTTGTACGAAGATGTTTATCAATCAGTAACATCCCCAAAGATATCTCATGTAAGGGCATTATTTGCGCCAATCGGAACTAAAGGCTGTCGAGCTTGTGGCGGAGTGGGCATTATAGAAGACGTAACTTCCCGTAAGTTGGCTGAAAGTGAACTTGAAGAGAACAGGGAAAAGTACCGTGGATTAAGCGAAGCAACTTTTGAATCGATCTTCCTCTCCGAAAAAGGGAGGTGCATCGAGCAAAACCTGACTGCTGAAAAAATATTTGGTTATACCCATGAAGAAGCCATCAGCAGGTATGGAACGGATTGGATAGCTCCCGAAGATAGGGCAATGGTGATGAAGAATATGCTTAATGGCTTTGAAGAACCGTATGAAGCAACCGCTTTGAAAAAAGATGGAACAACTTTCCCCTGCATCCTGAATGGGAAAATGATGCATTACAAAGGAAAAGTAGTAAGGGTCACTTCATTGACCGACATTACCGAGCGCAAAAAGGCAGAAGCGACCATTCAACGCAATCTAAGGTTTATCGAAGCCTTGTTAAAATCAATACCTGTTCCGGTTTTTTTCATGGATAAAGTTGGCCGTTATCTGGGTTGCAACGAATTATTCTGTCAGATAATGGGGGTCACCAATGAAGAAATTATGGGGAAAACGGTTGTGGATTTATGGCCTGGTGATGAGTCTGAACTCTTTTTTCAACAAGACCTTCAACTCATTGCAAATCCTGAAAATCAGGTTTATGAATCAAAATTAAAAAACAAATCAGGTAATAGCATTGATGTGATTTTTGCCAAAAATGCCTTTTACGATGAAAATGGAGTGGTTGATGGAATAATCGGGGCTTTCATCGACATCACCGAAAGAAAAAAAATGATAGCCATTTTAGAAGAGGCCCTGATAAAAGCAGAATCCGGCAACAGCCTTAAAACCGCTTTTATGAACAACATTTCCCATGAGATCAGGACCCCCTTAAATACGATCATTGGTTTCAGCAATTTGATCATTCTACCCGAAATAAGCAATGAAGAAAAAGTTCAGTATTTTTCACACCTCGAAGCAAGTAGCCATCGTTTGCTGAGCACTATCACCAATTACATGGATATTTCATTGATCGCTTCCGGAAATATGGAGGTACACCCGAATCCAATTAACCTTCAATTTATATTTCTTCAACTTTATGCTCAATATAAACCCTTGTGCGACAATAAAAATCTTATCCTGTATCTTGAAATTCCCGGCAAAACCGAATTTAACCTTATCTACTCCGACGAGGAACTGTTAAGGAAGATCATGACACATTTGCTCAACAATGCCATCAAATTCACCTCAAATGGGGAAATTAGATTTGGCTATTCCTTAAGAATTAACGGCTTTGGCGACTCCAAGGTTCCTATGGTTCCATCATCTGAAATGGAGTTCTTTGTTAAAGACACGGGTATCGGAATCAGGCCGGAAGCTCTTTCGTTGATCTTCGAAAGCTTTAAACAGGAAGAATTTTCATACAACAGGGGTTTCGAGGGAAGCGGACTGGGGTTGTCGATTGCTCAGGGATTGGTACAGTTGTTAGGTGGTGAAATCGGGGTGAAATCGGTAAAGGGTGCAGGATCTGATTTTTACTTTTCCTTGCCATTTAATGGAATCCCGATTGGTACGACTCCAATAGAAAAAGTTGACAATCCAGCTTTACAGGATAAACCTGTCATCCTGATTGCTGAGGATGACGAATCCAATCTATTCTATCTTCAAGCCCTCCTGAAGAAAAAGCATGTTTCTGTAATTTCAGCTATGAATGGGAAACAAGCTGTTGACCTATGTAGCGAACATCCTGAAATATCATTGGTATTGATGGACATTAAAATGCCTGTAATGAGTGGGTTACAAGCTACAACAGAGATTAAGAAGTTCCGGAGTGAATTGATAATTATTGCCTGTACTGCATTTGGAATTAAAGGGGATGAGATGAACGCCCTACATGCAGGTTGTGACGATTACCTGACAAAGCCTTTAAGCAGGGCAACACTTATTGGTAAATTGAAAAAATATGGTGTAATGGTGTAACCAAAAATGAAAATGTCATTAAAAAGAATAATGTGATGAGCCATCCCGAAAAAACTGTCGAAAACCTATTATTGGAACTACAGATTCTGAAGAAGGAAAATGAAGAATTAAAGCAGCTTTACCGTTTGGGTGCAACTGAACGGAAATATGCCGAAATGAATCAAGAGTTGGATGTACTTCGTGAGACCAACAAAAAACTGGAAGCCATTGTTTCGGCTTCACCTGATGGGATGGGGGTAGTTTCACCCGACGGGGAAATACAATTTATATCAGAAAAATTAGGAGCCATGTATGGTTTTTCCATTGATGAAAGAGATGGAAATATTGGGAAATCATTATTTGCGTTTATAGACCCCTCCAATCACAAAACTGTAACAGACAATATCCACAAGATTTTAAAGGGTGAAAATGACAATGAAATGACCGAATACCTTGCCATAAAAAAAGACAAAAGCAGGTTTCATGTTGAAGTAAATTCTTCTTTATTGCGTGATTCTGAAGGCAGGATTTCAGGAATTTTGTTTGTCGCCCGTGATATCACCGAACGAAAACAAGTTGAAGAGGACCTTAGGGTTGTAACCGAAGAGTTGTATGAAGCACAGGAAATTGGCAACATTGGCAGTTTTAGTTATGATGTGGCTTGCGGTATATTTAAACCATCTCCACAGTTTGTAAAAATCTTCGGATTTGCACCTGGGCAGGTGGTTGGTGCAAAATCATGGATCCAGGTTGTGCATCCTGATGACAGGCAAACCATAGAATCTCTCGTAGTAAACTGTCTTAAACGGGGAATTCCCTATAATGTAGACTTCCGGATAATCAGGGATGGGCAATTGGGCTGGCTCCGTGGAATCTCAAAGGCCGAGATGGATGCCCATGGCAAGGTTGTACGAGTTAGTGGAATTAATATTGATATTACCAGCCGAAAAATAGCACAGGAATTGTTGCAACAAACACACCAGAACTATGAATCATTTTTTAATACAATCAATGATTTTCTTTTCGTGCTGGACGAACAAGGTAATATGTTGCACGTCAATTCAACTGTGATCAACCGGCTTGGTTATTCCTGGGACGAACTTTCGGGAAAATCTGTCCTTATGGTTCATCCGCCCGAACGGCGAGGTGAAGCTGGCCGGATTGTGGGTGAAATGCTTCAGGGAATTGCGGAGTTCTGCCCGGTTCCGCTGATTACCAGGCAGGGACCACAAATCCCCGTTGAAACCAGGGTAAAGCAAGGGATCTGGGACGGCAAACCAGCCATCTTTGGGGTTACCAAGGATATTTCACGGGTTTATTTATCTGAAGAAAAGTTCTCAAAATTGTTTCACCTCAATCCTTCGGCCTGCGGATTGAGCGACCTGGAAACAAACAAATATCTCGAAGTAAACGAGGCATTTTATACCTTGTTCGGGTTTAATAGTAATGAAGTAATTGGTAAAACAGCATTCGATTTAGGGATTTTCACAATTGAAGCAGCAAATAGAATATTGCAGGCAGCAGATAGCAATGGAGCAATAACCAATGCCGAGGCAAGCCTGAAAGCGAAAAACGGAGAACTCAAACATGTATTATTATCCTCCGAAAATATTTATGTGCAGGACAAAAAATACCGTTTCACTGTTGTCCACGACATTACCGAACGCAAACAGGCAGAAGAAGCACTACATAAAAAAGCGGCTGAGCTTCATGAACTTAACGCCACCAAGGACAAGTTCTTCTCCATTATCGCACACGACCTGAAAAGCCCATTCCAGGCCATTGTTGGGTTTAGTGACCTGCTCGTGGAAAAGGTAAGGGATGAAGATTACGATGGAATGGATGAATATGCAGGGTGCATCCTCCAATCTTCAAAGCGGGCGATGGATTTGTTGATGAACCTGATGGAATGGTCCAGGTCACAAACCGGAAGGATGGATTTTCATCCTGAATGTTTTGATTTGGTCGAATTTCTAGGTGATATTATCCCATTGTTCGACGACATTGCCGGGCAAAAATCAATATCCATCACGAGGGACTATCCTCCCAACGCGATGGTCTTTGCCGATCAGGCTATGATCAGCACCGTGTTCAGGAACCTGATTTCCAATGCCATCAAATTCACTCAATCTGGAGGGAAGATCACCCTGACAATCAGACCAAACCATGAAGGAGTTTTTGTTTCAGTTGAGGATTCGGGGATAGGGATTCCACAGAATATGATCTGTAAATTGTTCCGCATCGACCAGAGTTATTCGACTACCGGTACAAACAACGAGGAAGGAACCGGCCTGGGGTTGATCCTTTGCAAGGAGTTTGTCGAAAAACACGGTGGGACAATTTGGGTAGAAAGCGAAGAGGGGAAAGGGAGTACGTTTAATTTTACACTACCATACAAAAGTAACGCATAGGACTCAGATTTATCTATTTTATTTATTTGAACATTAAAAGTATAGGATGAAAACAAGAAAAATAAACATACGAATCGCTGTATTCTTATTTCTGCTCGCCTTCACTTCATGTGCTCAAAAGTCAGGTTCCAATTCAGGAAATCCAAAACCTGAACAGCCAATTTCAATAAATAAGGAGACACCTCCTCAGAAAAAACTGCATCTATTATTGGAACTTTCAGAGAGCCAAATAGAAGCGGGTAACAAAGAAGCGATTAAAACCACTGAATCTGCCTATCAGCTTGCCGATTCCCTGAATCTTGAAGTTGAAAAAGCCAAAGCTTTAAATTTTAAGGGTATGGTTTGGAAAATATGGGGCGACAATCAAAAATCTATTCTTTATTTATTTGAGGCACTTGTTATCTACCAGAAATTGGACAGACAAAATGATTGTGCGGAAGTGCTGATGAACATCGGTGAGACCAATCGGGCTGCTGCCAATTTGAAAAAATCATTGGAATACCTTAATCAATCATTGGTCATCTTTACAAGAACGAACGATTCTGTCGGTTTGGCAAAAAACTACAACAGGCTTGCAGCCACTTCTTACGAAATGGATTTAAACGATCCTGCCAAAAACGAGAAATTATACCGGTCGTTTGAAATGGAGAAGTTCGATTTTGGCCAAATATACCATTCCAACCAGACTTTCAGACAGAAATATGATTCAATCGTGATGTATGCCAATTTGTCAAATCGTTATGCGCGTAAACCCGAACTTGCCATCACAAGAATATCATCGAGTATTATCCTCTCGGCCCTTTATACCTCTACTTTTCAACTTGAAAAAGCACTTGCTGGTTATGAGATGGTCTTAAAGGAAATAAGGGAAGTCAATGCCAAATCGGAGTTGCCATTGGCATTGTACAATATTGCCATTCTTCAATTCAAGAAAAAAGATTACGACAAAGCCTTAATCAATGCATTGGAGAGCTATCGCATGGCCAATGAACTGGATATTAAAACCTATATTGTGATAACGTCTGGTCTTTTAAATTCGATTTATCTGGCCATGGATAACTACAAAGAGGCTCACAAGTACATGCGGATTGCTTATTTGGGAAGGATCGAATATTACCAGAAAGATATTGATTTAAAACTGAAAAACTTGCAGAATGACTTTGAAATTGCCAGCAAACAAAAAGAAATCAGTTTCAGAAATTCCCAATTGTGGTTTCTCTTCATCTCATTTTTAGCAATACTCTTTATAACATCCTTCTTTATTATTATCCTGATCAGGAAGAACAACAAGAAAAATATTCTGAATGAAGAGCTGAATAGTAAAAATCAAATTATTCTATTCCAAAACGAAGAGCTTTCAAAACTCAATGCCACTAAAGACAAATTTTTCTCCATCATCGCCCACGACCTGCGTGGCCCAATAGGAGGCTTGATGGGATTGTCCCAAATAATGGCCGAAGAATTATCAAGCTTAACACTTGACGAGGTCCAGGAACTTGCAGTTGGCATGAACCATTCGGCAACCAACCTGTTCCGTTTGCTCGAAAACCTGCTCAATTGGGCACGGATGCAGCGGGGGTCCATCCCTTTCGTTCCCGAATTTTGGGAATTGCTTCCCCTGGTAAACGAAAGTGTCGAAATGATGCGGGAGCAGGCTAAACACAAAAAGATCGGAATTGACAATTCTATTCCTGAAGCCCTTACGATTTTTGCCGATAAAAACATCCTCCAAACAGTCATCCGCAACCTTGTTTCAAATTCGATAAAATTTACCAACAAGGGAGGCAAAATTATCCTTTCGGCCGAAGCCAATGAAGATCAAATGGTTGTTATATCCATAAGCGACAATGGCATTGGGATGACCCAGGCGATACTTGACAACCTGTTCCGTTCCGATGTCCGAACCGGAAGGACCGGGACTGATGGCGAAATCAGTACTGGTTTAGGGCTGCCGCTCTGTAAGGAGTTTGTAGAAAAGCATGGCGGGAAAATTTGGGTAAAAACCGAAGTGGGGAAAGGATCAGTATTTACTTTTACAATTCCGAAAAGCAACTCTTGAGGTAGTTTACTAGATCCTTTGCGTCGCGCGAAATATTTTGTTTTTACTAAATACATAAGTGGTAATAATTATTACTAATTTTGGACTAAATCGGTAATAATTATTACCGATTAATATAATTGTCATGTTGGAGTTATTTAAAGAGCTAATAATCAATGCACAAGGGGACTCACTATTTACCGGTACCCATCGTAATCTGGAAATAGCTGTTGTAGAAAAAAAAGCAACTATCCTTATTGGAGTAAGGAGATGCGGTAAGTCCACGCTGATGAACCAGGTAATCAACCGGTTGATTTTAGAAGGTGTACCAAAGGAAAACTTACTGTTTATCAATTTTTTTGACGACAGGCTTGGCCAAATTAAACCAGAGGAATTGGATAAAATTCTGGGGGCATACTTTATGATCTATCCAGAAAAAAAATACTCCGGGAAAATATACTGCTTTTTTGATGAAATTCAGGTCGTTCAAGGCTGGGAGCCATTTATTGACCGTTTGTTAAGAACAGAAAATTGCGAAGTCTATTTAACCGGTTCCTCTGCAAAAATGCTTTCCAAAGAGATTGGAACACAAATGAGGGGACGCGCCCTATCATGGGAATTGTTCCCATTTTGTTTCGAAGAATACCTTGAACATGTTCATGTTGTCAGTTCCCCTGATGCCTCAACCATCGACAGGATCCTGATCCAAAAAACTTTTGGTGATTATTATGAAGAAGGCGGATTTCCTGAAGTGGCTGGTCTGGGAAAACAATTGAGGATAAAAATCCATCAGGAATATTTTAATTCGATCCTGTTCCGTGACCTCATTGAGCGCTATGATATTACGCACCCAAGAGCATTGGTTGACCTTGCAAGGAGGATGCTCGAAAATGTGGCATCGTTATATACGTTAAACGGTACAACAAATTTTCTGAAATCAATTGGCCATAAAGTACCCAAAAATACAGTTGCAGAGTATCTGGCATGGTTCGAAGACGCCTATTTCCTGTTTACCGTTCGGATTTTAAATGCTTCGTTTAGTAAATCAAATGCAAACCCAAAAAAAATCTATTGTATAGACCATGCTTTTGTCCGTTCGGTCACATCGGGAATACTCGTAAATAGCGGTCATCTGCTCGAAAATATTGTTTTTGTGGCCCTACGAAGGTTGAACTGTGAAATTTATTATTATAAAACATCTAACAATCAAGAGATTGATTTTATAATACAAAATCAGCACCGACAGTTTGCCCTAATTCAAGTTTGTCAATCCCTCGTAAATCCTTTCACCAGGCAACGGGAAACAACAGCGCTACAAACCGCCATGAATGAATTGAAGATATCTGAAGCAACAATTGTTACAAGGGATGAAAGTGAATCAATACCTGTATCCGAAGGAATTATTAATGCTGTCCCAATATGGAGGTTTCTTCTTAACATCAACAAATACAACATAGTATGAAAACTAAAATTGACGAATTACAACAGTACCGGAATTTTTTCAGTAACGAATTGCGTGGAGATATCCTGCCCTATTGGATGAAATATGCGGTAGAAAAGACCGGACATGGATTTTATGGCGCAGTTGACCTTGACGGAAACCCAGTTCTGACGGCCAACAAAACAAGTGTCCTGAATGCCAGGATATTATGGACTTTTTCAGCCGCAGCCATGCTCGACAACAATCCCGAATATGCTGCAATTGCCGATAAAGCTTATCGTGTTGTCACAGAGGACTTTGAAGATAAGGAGTATGGAGGGTATTACATGGAACTATCGTCTGACAACAAAGTGGCCAACGATATCAAGCATACCTATGCACAGGCTTTCGTAATTTATGCCCTTTGTAAGTATTATGAGTTCCGCCCGTTGGATGCGGTCATGCAAAAAATTCAGTCCCTTTTTACCCTTTTGGAAGAGAAAACCAAAGACCCGGAAAATATCGGTTACCGTGAATCGTTTACACGCGACTGGAAGATTTATGGCGAAAACCGCATGGCCGACAACAATGAGCCAAAATCGATGAACACCCATCTGCACGTTTTGGAAGCTTGGGCAGCACTCTTTAAAGTTTGGAAAGATCCAAAAGTTGAACTTCGCCTCACCGAAATGATGGACCTTTTCCTCGATAAGATTATCCGTAAAGACGGTCATTTTGGGATATTCTTCGACAACGCTTTCAACGAAGTTCCAGCATCCAAAGGAATTTGCTCATTTGGTCACGAAATTGAAGGCTCCTGGTTGCTTTGGGAAGCAGCAGAAATTCTTGGCAACGAAGAGATTCTTGGAAGAATGTGTTTAATGTCGATTCAAATGGTTGACAATATCGAAAGGATAGCCGTTGATAAGGATGGTGGGTTATTTTTGGAATCGACCCGGTTTGGAAGCCACGTCAAAACCAACAAACATTGGTGGCAGCAAGCCGAAACTTTGGTTGGGTTTATGAACGCTTTCCAACTGACGGGCAACCATAAATATTGGGAAACTGTTAAACTTTCGTGGCATTTTATCAACACCTGTCTGATCGACCACGTAAGGGGCGAGTGGTTTACAAAATTGAATCGTTTGGGTGTCCCCTTCCTTGTTGAACCGGCAGATGACCCTTCGCCATACTACCGCAACGATTGGAAGATTGATCCCTGGAAATGCCCCTATCACAACGGACGGGCAATGATGGAGATGATGACAAGAATTGACCAGATTATAAACAAAACCATTTAATAGGCAGATAATGAAGAAGATAAGAATACTTGTATTTTCATTGATTTTTGTGGTTCCCTTAGGGCAATTGAAGTCACAAAATTCTCAGAACAAATCAATTGACAATCTTGCAGTCAATTCAAAAAACTGGTTCGAAGGTTTTAAAAAAAATATTGGGGCAAACGAGTTCTCCTATGGCAGTTTCCGCAGTGATATCGGTAAGTCGTTGTTGACCCGTTGCACCGACGGACAGATGGCGATCGAATGGCAGACACAGGTTGTACCTGCAAGTTTCGATCAGCAGGAAGCCGGGTTTTTGTGGATTGCAGCACTTGACCTGACCCCGCAAGCCTTGGTTTTTGACGTTTTTGTCAATGGGAAAAAGCGTTTCGAAATCACCTCTTCCAACCAAAAAGAGTGGCAATTGAAAACCTCTGAGGGTGGGTTACTATCGTATGTTACGGTGCTGACCGATGGAAATGGCGATGCCCATGGCTATATGTCGTTGGTTGCTCCAAAAAACTGGTTGGTTTTGGGTGGAAGCCAAACCATTAAAATTCTGGGTCGTGCCAATACAGATAACACATGGATCATCGTTTACCAGGCCGATGACGCCCTTTCCTATTTGCATGAATCGGGGAGGTACAATGTCTGGCTTAGGATGGATGTCCAACAATCAAAGAACGGACTTGACTGTAACATTATTGGTGCAGTCTCACTCGCCGGTTCTGAACTGAATTATACCATTGACGGCAAAACAAAATCTGTTAAATTAACCCAATCAAATATAACCGGTAACTTTACCCTTCCGGTTTCAGCCCTGAAAAAACCTTTTAAACTGGCAGACACAACTGGTGAACTTTTAGTTGTTCAATCACTTAGCGAAGATTTAAAAGCAACCCGTCTGCAGAATAAATCGGTATTGTTTATGGAAAGCCACAAAGATGATCGCAAGTTCACGATTAATGCAACCCGAACTTATGAACCTAAAGCGGTGTCAGGGATGTTTAACCTTGCGAATTCAAACCTTGGCAAAGGACAGATCTACCTGATGAATTCAAGTCATCAGGACATTGCCTGGATGGATGCACCCGAAAAATGTGTGATCGAGCGAGATACAATGCTGCTCACACCGTTGTTTGAAAAAGGATCCAAAGATAAAAATTATCGGTTCGATGTAGAGGACGCCTTGATGCTCAGGGAATATACCGAACGACATCCCGATAAAAAGGATCTTGTAAAAGAGATGCTTACAGATGGCCGAATCTCCTGCGGATCGACTTATATTCAACCTTACGAAGAGATGTACTCCGGTGAATCATTGGCCCGTCAGTTCTATCTGGGGGCCAAATGGCTCAAAGACGAATTTGGATACAACGCCACAATTTACTGGAACGAAGACGTCCCTGGCCGTACGTTACAAATGTCGCAATTAATGGCCAAAGCTGGTACGAAGTACTTGATGATCAGCCGCCATGAACGTGGATTCTTCAACTGGTACAGTCCCGATGGCTCATTTGTAACAACCTATTCACCAGGTCATTATGGGGATGCCTTTGGCCCCCTTTCGAAAAGTTTCATGGAGACGGCCCAATATCTTGCCACAAGTTCACTCTATTGGGAGAAATACTATACCGACAAAACTGTTAAACCGGCTATTCCATTGCTCTCCGACAGCGACATGAGTCCGGCCAAAGATTACAGCAACCTGATCCAGAATTGGGGCGCAATCAGAGAGCTGCCTCAGGACAACGGGAAATATGTTCCTGTTAAACTTCCGGGAATTAAAGTGGCAACCGCCACCGAATTTTTCGACGCATTGATGGTCCAGAAGCCACAACTTCCATCAATTCTGGGTGAGCGTCCTGATGTGTGGTTGTACATTCATGGCCTATCGCACCAGAAAGCGATCAAAACCAGCCGCGAAGCCGACATTTTATTGCCTGTCGCTGAAAAATTGTCAACTATCAATGCATTGATTGACAACTCATTCCAAAACTATCCGGAAAATCGGTTGAATAAGGCATGGGCCGCAAAAATCTATCCCGACCATGGCTGGGGAGGTAAACATGGCGACATAACAGATGCACTTTTCTGGTCGAAATATGAATTTGCAAAAGAAGAAGCCGAAAAGATCATCAATGAAAACATGAATGAACTGGCCTCAAAAGTGAATACCCATCCTGAAAAAGGACGGCCTTTGGTTGTGTTCAATGGTATGAATACAAATCGCAATGATCCGGTATCGGTGGAAGTCAGTTTTAAACCTTCAGAAGCCACCGTTCTTGAATTAACGGATGCCGAAGGAAATAAAATTAATTTTCAGTTGGGTGTTGTCGATCGTTATCCAGATGGCTCGGTAAAAAGGTGCAAACTAAGTTTCTTGTCCGGGAATATTCCTTCAATTGGTTATAACACCTACTATGTCAAGGCTTTAAAAACAAAAGAAATGATAGCTGTTCAGCTTTTCAGCAATGAAGTTGAAAATCGGTTTTACAAGCTGAAATTTGCCAACGGAGGCTTGTCTTCGATTTTCGACAAGGAGTTAAACAAAGAATTGATCGATCCTGGGAAATTTAAAGCTGGCGAAGTGTTTACCTTACGGTCGTTCGGAAATGGGGCAGGTGAATTTATAGATATCCAAAAGACGGATATGGAGGGCTTTGACAAAACAGGCAATTATACAACCAAATGGGAAATAGAGGAAGACGGACCGGTTTTTACTTCTTACAAATACAGACAAAAAATAAAATATGCGGTGATCGAACAACGGATTAAGGTGTTCCATGAGCAGAAACGGATCGACTTTGAACCATCCATCCTGAATTGGGAAGGTGTTCTGTACCGTGAATTCCGTATGACTCTGCCACTCAACATGACCGATGGAAAAGTAGCTTATGAAGTTCCGTTTGGTGTTGTTGAGGTTGGTAAGGATGAAATGAAAGGTGCTGCGGGCGAACGTTATACGACTGTTTGCAAAGATATGCATCCACGGGGTATTGAAAACTGGATCGGTGCAAGCAATTCTTCTTTTGGTGTAACCATGAGTTCTTCTGTTGCTGTGACCGACTGGATCGATCCAACAACAAATCCGATCCCTAATCAGATGCTGCAACCAATTTTGATTGCTTCGCGGAAAAGTTGCCACTGGGAAGGGAACGATTACCTTCAAACTGGTAACCATACCTTCAGGTTCTCATTCACTTCGCACCAACCGGGCTGGATCAATGGTGCCTCTTTTGGACGCCAGGCCAATGAACAACTGATCCCAGTTTGGGCTGACCACCGGTTGTCGGATGCATCGCTTTCTGAGTCAATGAGTTTCTTTAAGACAGATCAAAAGAATGTGCTTATTTCGACGATAAAAAAAGCCGAAGACAGTGATGAGGCAATTGTCAGGTTGGTCGATCTGGAAGGGAAAGACAAACTGGTCAAATTTGAGAGCTTTAAAAATATCAATCAGGCAGAATATACAACTCTGATTGAGGCGACAGTCAAACCATTGCCTTCCACCGCGAATAGTATTCAGTTGAATCTGGGACACAATGCCATTGAAACCATCAAAATCAAAACAATAAAATAGATGAGCAGAAACCTTCTTCTTTGCACTTTTGCCGCGGCCCTTGGCGGCCTGCTATTTGGCTACGACACGGTGATCATCAATGGGGCAATGCTCAACCTTGTGAAATACTTTCAGTTAACTCCTGCGATTCAGGGCTGGACGGTCAGTTCTGCTTTGGTGGGCTGCATCATCGGAACATTCCTGATCGGCAAACCCGGCGATATTTACGGAGCCAAAAGGTTATTGCAGCTTTTGGCAATCCTGTTTTTTGCCTCCTCTGTGGGATGTGGGTTAGCTACAGATATTCAGGTATTTATAATATTCAGGTTTATCGGTGGTTTGGCTATCGGTGGTGCCTCGGTACTTTGTCCGGTTTACCTTTCCGAAATCTCCCCACCCAAACACAGGGGTTTATTGGCAGGTACTTTTCAGTTGGCCATTGTGACAGGTATCCTGATGTCGTTAATATCCAATTATTTGCTGATCGATATTGGAGACCAGAACTGGCGTTGGATGCTTTTCAGTGGCGCGATACCGGCGGTTATTTTTTTCCTGATGCTTCTGACAATCCGGAGAAGTCCCCGCTGGTTGGTCAAAAAAGGGATGCTCGACGAGGCCAGAAGAACCATCGAAGCATTGTCGATGCACGAAATAGATACTGAACAGACAATCAAAGAGATACAGGAATCTATCCACATAGAGAATTTAGGGAAGCGGATCAATGTCTTTAAACGGCCATACAAAAAAATCATTTTTATCGGGATCTTTGTAGGGATTTTCAGTCAGTTGACAGGTATAGGGGTGGTGTTCTATTACTCTTCCCAGATATTCAGCATTGCCGGTTTCTCGAACGATACTTCAATGGCCCAAAGTGTTATTTTGGGTATTACCAATTTGATATTTACGCTATTGGCCATGACCATCATCGACAAGGTCGGACGAAAGAAACTTTTGATGGTCGGACAGTTGGGAATGGTGGTTGTCCTTGGGTTATTCGGATATGGACTATTGACGGGAAATATACAGGGTTATTGGTTGGTTGCCCTGTTGGTTGCCTATATTGCGTTCTTTGCTGCATCGCAGGGTGTTGTAATTTGGGTGCTGCTCTCAGAGATGTTTCCAAACATTATCAGGTCGAGGGGAGCATCAATCGGTTCATTTGCAAATTGGGTGATCAGTGCAGGGCTCAATTTTCTCTTTCCCCTTGCGATTGGGTTCTTCGGCACCACCCAGGCCGCACAGCAGATGGGGATGAGCTATGCCTTTATCTTTTTGGCAGTTTTGACGTTTATCGGTTTTGTTTACCTGAAAAAGAACATCATTGAAACAAAGGGCAAAACATTGGAACAGATCGAAAAGGAAGTATTGTATTAATGTATTATAATATAGTTGGTTAGCCAATATTCCGGTGCGCTGCACCTTAATTCATGATTGTGGCTTTGCTTCTACAAATATTTCGGTGCTCTGCACCTTTTAATCATGATGGTTTTTTTTATTTCTTTGATTGTTTTGGTGTGCAGCACCATCAAAAAGCCACTGGATATTGATTGTTTTATTTCAATGATTGTTTTGGTGTGCAACACCATCAAAAAGCCACAGCGTGGCGAAATATTTGTAGAAATCTATCAATGAATATTTTGGGAAAGGTGCAGCGCACCGTAACATTAGTTGATTAGAGCCTTTGGATTTTTCAAAAGCAGTTGAGAGGATGAAGAATAATAGGGTAATGGTTATTTTCATTTTTAAAAGACAAAACTAAATTTTCGTACACTTATGACACCAAGGGAAAGAATTCTCACCATCCTCAAAGGAGGGCAACCCGACCAGGTTCCCTGGTGCGGTGACCTTGATTATTGGGCAAATTCGTTGATTAAAAGAGGCTTAAAACCAAAGGACTTTATCTCTTCCGATGATTATATCACCTGGTATCGCGAACTGGGCGTTGGCTTTTACCTTCAGGGTTATTTCCCTTACAAGCAAATCTACCAAAATTGTGAGGTTATGGAATGGGACGAAGGCCTCAGGCATTATAAGGAGATTGTTACACCCGTTGGTTCTGTCCGCGAATGTTGGGAGTACATCCCAACCTCTTTCTCTGATGGGCCTATTGAGCACTTTATGAAATCGGAAGCAGATATTCCGGTAATGAAATACATCTATGAGAATGTCCGGTTTGAACCCGATTATGAATTGGCCAATCAACGCTTGAAGCAGGTCAGCGATCAGGGAGTTGTTTTGTGTTACTTACCCAAAAGTCCCTTTATGCACCTCCTGGCACTTGAAGCTGGGGTAATGGCTTTGACAATGGCAGCGATGGTCTCTCCTGATGAATTTAAGGACTTGCTCGATACCATGAAAATAGCTTTTGATCAGGCGGCACAAATCGCAGTCGATAGTCCTGCCGAAGTGCTGATGATCCCCGAAAACCTTTCATCCGAAATGGTAGGCCCCGATTTCTTTGAAATGTATATGAAAGACTATCAAAAAGAATGGACACAAAAAATTGCCAATGCCGGAAAATACTCCTTTATCCACATCGATGGAACATTGGGTGGTCTTCTTCAACAGGAAGCCGCTGTTGGTTTTTCGGTTCTTGAAGCTTTAACGCCCTATCCTGTTGGTGATCTGAAAATTGAAGAGATTGCAGCAATAGCCAACGATTCAAAAAGCATATTTTGGGGCGGTATCCCCGGCTCCTATTTCACAGATTGTGTAACCGATGAAGAATTTGAGCGGCACATCAAGCACGTACTTTCCATCATGGTAACCAAACCACAGTTTGTTCTTGGGGTTGCCGATCAGGTGCCTCCCAACGGACTGGAAAGGCGGGTAAAGAAAGTGGCTGAGCTTGTCAATAAATTTGGAAAATATCAAAATAGTAACATTAAATAACTTATTCATTATGAACGGATTTGAAAGAATAAACGCTGCCCTTAAAGGTTTGCAGCCCGACAAGACCCCAATTATGCTTCACAATTTTATGATGGCTGCCCGTGAACATGGCGTGACGATGGAGCAATTCCGTAACGACCCCAAAGTGATTGCCGAATGTTTTATCTCCTCTGTCGATAAATACGGGTTCGATGGGATCCTGGTTGATATCGACACAGTAACCCTGGCCGGTGCAGTGGGTGTCCCTGTCGATTTTCCGGTTCTTGAAGCAGCACGAACTCACCATGGCAATCTGGAAAACCTTGAGGAGGTATTCAATCTAAAACACTTAAATATAGAGAATTACAAATATATACAAATTTGGCTCGAATCGGTGCGTTTGTTGAAAGAATACTATAAAGACGAGTTGTACATTCGTGGGAACTGCGACCAATCGCCGTTTTCACTTGCAAGCATGATGCGGGGAGCCCAAAACTGGATGCTCGATTTAATGATCGGAACCGATGAGGAGATTGGGGCTTTGCTCGAATATTGTACAGATGCCACCTCCCAGTTTATCAGGTTGATGTCCCAAACAGGCTGCGATATGGTGTCGAATGGTGACAGTGTGGCCGGCCCAGAAATGATTTCACCCGAAATGTATGTGAAATACGCCCTTCCCTACGAAAAAAGAATTGTCGATGAGGCACATAAGGCAGGCCTGGCTTATACCCTGCACATCTGTGGCAATACAGAAGTTATTTTGGATTCAATGCTTTTAACCGGTGCCGATGCGCTTGAACTCGATTACAAGACCGATGTTTTCAAAATTCTGGATGTTTTTCAAGACAAAACTACCCTTATCGGGAACATCGACCCAAGCGGTGTTCTGGCCCTTGGAACTGAAGATCTTGTGAGAACAACGACACTTGAGTTATTGACTGCCTACAAAAATTCAAACCGCTTTATCCTGAATGCCGGTTGTGCAATTCCGCCAACTACACCTTCAGGAAACCTCAAAATGATGATCGAAACGGCACGGAATTAAAAAAAAATACTATAGATATTTCTACAATATTTCAATATATTTCATTTTATTATTGAAATATCTATATTTGTAAAAATATTGCTGAATATGTATGATGAACTATACGAACAGTCAGGAAGTGATCTGATCCGACAGTTGGGGAAAAGGTACAGTGACTATCGCAAAAGAATGGGATATACTCAAAAGGAGGTGTCGGAGAAATCAGGATTGAGTGTATTTACAATTAGTTCTTTTGAGAATGGTTCCTCTACCGGGCTTACAATCGCTTCGTTGATCAGATTGTTGCGAGCAATCGAATGCCTCGAAGAAATTGAGAAACTGTTGCCGGAACTGCCTGAAAGTCCACGTGCATTATTTATGAAACAGCAGAAGAAGAAGTGATTATGGAAACGAATGTAGTCATGGTGAAGCTTTGGGGTATGCCAATAGGGTATCTTTCATGGGATAAAAAATCGGATGTCTCTTTTTTTGATTATGAACCGGAATTTCTGGATCGCGGCCTGGAGATTGCTCCTCTAACGATGTCTATCAATTCCAACCGTAGCAGGAAACATATGCCCTGGAAAGGAGATAAAGATAAATTATACATGGGTCTTCAACCTATGATTGCAGATTCATTACCCGACAAATGGGGCCATTCACTTTTCAGGGCGTGGCTGAGGGATAATCACATTCCTGCGAAGGATGTCACACCTGTGGATCATCTCTCGTTTATTGGTAGCCGTGCAATGGGTGCCCTGGAATATGAACCTGCTCAGAAATTAGGTGACGGCTCGGTTTTTTCGGTCGATATTGAGCATCTCTACGAATTTGCCAAACAAGTATTGAATGAAAAGCAAACGACTGTATTAAATGCTGAAAACTCTATTTTGTGGCAGGATCTGATCAAAATCAGTTCATCTCCGGGAGGTAAACGTCCAAAGGCAATTGTTGCGGTGAATAAGGCTACCGGAGAAGTAATATCAGGGCAGGGAAATATTCCTGAAGGCTTCGAACATTTTATCCTTAAATATGATGATAATTCATCCTATCCTTTTGCAAAATTGGAATATGTTTATTATCGGATGGCTTTGGAGGCTGGAATAAGCATGATGCCCTCCGAATTGCATTCATATGGAATTGCTACCCATTTTCTTACTCGTCGCTTTGACCGAGTTGGTAATGACCGGATACATACGCAAACACTTGCTGCCATGTCGCCGGGAAGTGATAGCTATGAGGATTTATTTGGGGTAATACGAAAGCTTAACTTGCCTTACGAGGACAGCCGCCAACAATTTTTGCGGATGGTGTTTAATGTCCTTGCCCGTAATGTAGATGACCATTCAAAAAACTTTAGCTTCTGCATGAAATCCGATGGCATATGGTATTTATCCCCGGCATATGATTTGACTTATGGTGTTGATCTTACTGCACCTGCATTTTTAAACAGGCATTCAATGACTATCAACGGTAAAAATGAAAATATCAGTAGCAAAGATTTGGAAACAGTAGCTCAACAAAATGATATTCAAGATTATAAGAAACTTATTGATAAAGTCAGCAATGCTGTAAATAAATTTAAGGAATATGCTGATGAATTGAAAATCGACCAACAGTTAATTGAAAATATTGAATCCGATTTTGTCAAATTATAAACAATTACAAATTCACTTGGAAATGAGAGCATTGTATATTGTAATTTTACTGTTTTCGCTGACATCGCAAGCCCAGGTAAGTCAGTTGGTTGACCAAAGCTATTTTTTCGGAAGGGACTATTTCCTTTTAAGGAGTGGCCGGGCCAAAATGGTCATCCAATGCGACAAGGCAGATGTAGGTCCTGCATTCACCTATTTGCTTTTCGATGCCACAGAATCTGCCCAGACTAGCAGAAAAGAGAAGGCATTCAATTATTCCCCCGGAAAAGGCTTTGCATCTTCTGCCCTTGAGGTGATCATGAAAAACTACTCCTTTACTGCGTTGGGTCACAATACGCTCACCCGTTGGATATTAGAAAATGGGATCCCTTCAGTTGAGGCAACCTGGTGGGCCAGTGGGATAAAAGTAAGGGAGGTGATTACGCCCCAATCTGCAAACGGGGTTTTCAAACGGAGCATCACCCTTGAATCTGCCGATCTGGTCGCTGAAGATACTGTCCGTTTACGGTTATCTCTTCACGCCGTAGCCACAGCTTCCTCAGATAGGGTGCTGGTCGTTACGCAACCTCAGATATCCATGGCGTTGACTGTTCAGGGAAAAGAATCTGTAAGAATTTCCGAACCAAAAGAAAATATCGAAATTGGACCAATCCTGATCAAACCAGGTGAGAAAAAGATCATAGAAACCTTTTTGATTCTTGAAATACCCGGTATTGATGGGCAGAACCTGCTGTTAAAAGCGACAACTGTTGATCAATGGATCGGTAAAGAGCAAAAAATGACTTCCGAAAGGTGGAAAAATTCAAATACGATCACCACAAAAGATGAAGTTGTTCAAAATCTTCACGACAATTGCCGGTTCATTCTTCCAGCTTATGTTTCGGACAATGGAAAAATGGATGCAGGTATTTTCGAATATGGCAACCAATGGGTCAGGGACGGTTCCAACACAACATTGGGAATGATCCACACCGGGGAATTTGAACTTGCCAGGGAAATGCTCAATCACATGTTGAAAAATATGATATTGGCCAATGGAACGACGATGATTGCCGGTGGGTTCGATGATCCCGACAGGGAACAGTTCGACCAGATGGGCGAATTTATGCACGTAATGAAGAGCTATGTTGACTGGACTGGTGATGCCTCTTTGATAACCGAAAACAGCGAAAAGCTGATCGCTATGGTTGAGCGTCCACTTCATCCGGGTTTCAGGGATTCAACAGGGATGGTCCACAACAAACGCGAATTCTGGGAGCGTACCTTCAACGATGCCTATGAATTGGCTTACCAGGTTTGGGTTATTCAGGGCCTGAATGATGCGTCAGACTTGTCCAAATATTTGAATGCTGAATCGAAAGCAGGTTTGTGGCGAAAAGAAGCCGTTAAAATCAAAAATGCGATGCTTTCCCACTCAAAAATGAAACTGATTGATAATGGGCATCTTATAAAAAGACGAAATATTTCGGGTGAAATTGCCGATAAAATAAAATTCAACGGTTGGATGGACGGTGCGCCTGCCAAAGTGGAAAGCTATTCAAGGTTAATGCCCGATGCGACCATGGCACTTCCCACTGCGATGAACCTGATCGATCCGAAATCTGCATTGTCGGTCTATACATTGAACGAATTGGAAAAACTCTGGAACGAACGTTGGTTTATGGGTGGATACGACCGGTACAACACAAGTTCACAGGGAGATCAGCCAGGACCATGGACTTTCGCCACAACATTTATCCTCCGGGGACAACATGAAGCCGGACTTCTGGACCGCAGCCGCCGTTCATTGGAATGGTTGTACAACAATGCCGGAGGGCGCACCGGTGCATGGTTTGAGGAGATACCTGTCATCCGTAGCCAGGCTTTCAGCAGTGGTTTAATTCCCTGGACATCGGCAGAAGTTTCCTATTTTATCGTTCACCACCTTCTGGGAATAATATTCAAGGGCGAAACAATGACCATTAAACCTGCACTTTATAAAACCACGGCACCCATTAAGGCAGAACTCCGTTACCGGACGGGACGTTTTACTGTTGATATTGATGGCAATGGAGCTGTAGATTATGCTACGATCAATGGTCTAAAAGTAATGCCCAATAAAGATGGTGCTATCGAGGTATCCCCTAACTTTAAATCAGGAACAATTCATATTTTTACGAAGAAAGAATAACCATTTTAAGTAACCAAAAACATGTCCAAAATGAAAAACATTAAATCAATTCCTTTCCCGATTAGAACGCTCATTGTCTCAGGCTGTCTGATATTTCTTGGTTGTTTGAGTTTAGTTGTTCAATCTCAGGTTGTTGCAACAAAGAATAAGAATTTTTCTTATTTTAATGGGGGAACAATAAGTGTGATCCCTTCGTCACATCAGGATATTGCCTGGATGGACAGCATTGGAAAGTGCATCGAATTCCGCGACCTGAAAATGATCACCCCGGCTTTGCAGAGGCTTAAAAAGAATTCTCAATTCAAATTTTCTGTTGAAGATGGGCTGAGCCTAAGGGAATACCTTCAGCGCCATCCCGAATCGTATGGAGAAATTCTGAAATATACAAAAGAAAGGAGGCTCGAATGGGGGGCTACCTATAAACAGCCTTATGAATCGATGTACAGTGGGGAGTCTTTGATCCGGCAAGCTTATCTCGGGCGCAAATGGCTCAAAAAGACCCTGCCGGGATGCGATTTCAAAACCTATTGGAACGAGGATGTCCCTGGACGGTCGTTGCAGATGGCACAGATCCTTTCAAAATCGGGTATTCCCTATATGCAGTTCAGCCGACATCAACCCGGAATCTACAATTGGTACAGTCCGGATGGTAGTTTTGTAACCTGTTATACACCAGGGCAATATGATGAGGTAGGAATTCCGGTTCGCCGTGCCGAAACCAATATCGACTCGCTTACTGTTGCCTTTTCAACGATATTGGTTGATTGGAACAGCTATTTTAAAAAATGGAAGATAACACCCGAATTTCCCTTCCTTTACTCGCACGACTTTGCCACTCCACCCGATTATGATGCCTTTTTTAACAATTGGAACGCCAAATCTGAAACTTTAAAGCGTCCTAAAATCAAATACTCCACCGGCACCGAATTTATGGAAGCGGTCACAAGAGGCAACACAAATTTTGATAAAATTACGGGTGAGCGTCCCGACGTGTGGTTGTACATTCATGGGCCATCGCATCAAAGGGCATTAAAGGCATCAAGGGAGGGATCACGTTTATTGATTGATGCTGAGAAATTTGCAACTTTCGATGCACTTCAGGCAGGATCGTTTAAAGACTATCCGGAGGCCGCTTTTACAACTGCTTGGGAGAGTGCTATATATCCCGATCATGGATGGGGTGGCAAGCATGGCGACCTCACCGACAGGGCTTTCAGGACATCCTTTGAAAAGGCCCGTACCATTGCTTCCGAAATAGTCAACACCTCTATGAGCAATATTGCCTCAAGGATCCATTTTACCAAAACGGCAATACCGGTTATTGTTTTCAATTCATTGTCATGGGAAAGAACCGATATCGTGAAATTTACTTTGGATGTTGAAGGCAATCCGCTCAATTCGTTCAGGTTAGTGGACGAAAAGGGGATCGAAATTCCTTACCAACTGATTGATGAACACCAGATTTCCGGAAAGAAAGATGAAGTGCTTACCTTTCTGTTTGTAGCGCAAAATGTCCCATCGGTTGGTTATAAAACCTATTATCTCGAAAAGGGTCAGCCTTCAAAAATTCCAGCTGGCAATCTGGCAAATAATACAGTTTGTGAAAATCAGTTCTATAAAATAGAGTTTGCAAATGGTGGAATTAAATCGCTATATGACAAAGAGCTATCCAAAAGCCTATTGAAAACGGATAAATTTCTGGGTGCTGAAATGTTTACAATGCAATCGGTAGGAAATGGGGCAGGGGAGTTTACAGATGTGCAATTGCCAACAATGGAAGGTTTTGAGAAACTTAGCAGCTACAATCAGCCCTGGAGTCTTGTTTCAAGTGGTGCTATCCGCGATGTTTACCAATTTACAAAGGAGATCAATCATATAACGGTTGAGCAGCAGGTCATTCTGTACAAAACCATCAAGCGGATAGACATCCATGTGGATCTGAAAGGATTTGACGGTACGCGTTACCGCGAGTTCAGGCTGGCTTTTCCTGTCGATCAGCTCAAATCGGAAGTCGCCTACGAAGTTCCGATGGGCGTAGTCCGGGTAGGAAAAGACGAGATTGCGGGTGCCGCCGGTTTTTCAAAACAGTCGCAGATTTACGATACCCCATGTTCCCTGGTTCATCCACGTGAGGTTCAGGATTGGTTTTCGGCATCCGATGGCAAAACGGGGATTACGATCAGTTCAGATGTGGCCGTATTCGATTATATTGATCCAACGACCAACCCTGCCGGAAATACAATCCTTCAACCAATTTTGCTTGCCAGCCGTAAGAGCTGCCATGGTGAAGGGAACTATTACCTCCAGGCAGGAGATCACACCTATAATTTTTCAATCTATTCTCATTCAGGCGATTGGAAAAACGGCTACCGGATGGGGACTCAATCGAACCAACCATTAAAGGCAATTACTGTAAGTTCAAAGCTTGCGAATTCAAATATGCCTGAATCACAGAGCTTTATCTCTATCGAAAATAATAACTTGATGATCAGTACTGTAAAGAAATGTGACGATGAGGATCAGGTTGTTGTGCGGTGCTACGATGTGGAAGGTAAAGATGCAGAGGCAAAAATTTCGATATTTAAACCATTTCGGATGGCAGAGAAAACCAATATGATCGAAGAGGAGGGAAAACCAATTCCGGGAGGTGGCACCACCCTCAGTTTCAATATAGGGCATCATGCGATCGAAACCATTAAACTAAACTATTAGAAATTGAAAAGGATGAAACCGGGCGGCTTCATCCTTTTACTAAAACTAACCAAAC
>JBAXWR010000159.1:0-16897 GCA_037128295.1 Mariniphaga sp. | reverse complement strand
TTCGGGAAACATGGCAGAAAATATGGAGCCGTTTTTCAGGTTTATGGAAGACCATCTCGACGAGTTTCGCTTCAATGCCAAAAGGATGTACAATTGCAGGGGCATTCATGTTCCTTCGCGTGCAAGCAGTCATGGACTGAACAACCATTTTGATGCAACCTGGCCCATGACCTTCTGGACCGCCGGTGCAGGTTGGGCCGCACAATTTTATTACGATTATTACCTCTATACAGGCAACCGTGATTTCCTTTTAAAACGGGCTTTGCCTTTTATGAAAGAGGCTGCCCTTTTTTATGAAGATTTTCTGGTCGAAGGACCGGATGGGAAACTGTTGTTCAGTCCCAGCTATTCTCCCGAAAACAATCCCGGCAACAGTAAATCGCAGGCTTGTATCAATGCTGCGATGGACATTGGTGTTGCCCGCGAATTGCTGAACAATTGCATCGCTGCCAGCCAGACACTTGGTGTTGGCACCGCCAATGTAAAACGATGGAAAGTGATGTTGGCGAAAATGCCTGATTATCTGATCAACGACAAGGGTGGCATTAAAGAGTGGTCAACACCATTGTTGGAGGACAACGATGCACACAGGCACTGCTCACATTTGTACGCGCTTTACAACGGATTGCCAGAGGAAATAGCAGCAGACCCCAAACTACTCAAGGCTTTTGAAGTGGCCATGGAGAACCGCCTCGAACTCCGCCGCCGCGAGTTTAAAGGAGAAAGCGTAAATGGCCGACCACCGGGGGAGGTGGCTTTTGGCATTGTACAGCAGGGAATGGCCGCCGCGAGCCTCCACAAAGCCGACGATTGCGGTTTGATATTGGACTATCTGGCAAATAGTTACTGGAATCCGAACTTGGTGTCAACTCACAATCCCAAAGCTATTTTCAACACCGATCTTTCAGGAGGCCTTCCGGCTTTGATCATCAGGATGTTGGTTGACTCCCAACCCGGTTGGATCGAATTATTACCGGCATGGCCCAAAAACCGTCCCTCAGGAAAGATCGAAGGAGTTGCACTCCGCGGACAAATCATCCTCAAAGAACTTGTATGGAACGAAAAACAAGTTTCGGCAGTTTTAAGGTCCGCCATTGCTCAGAAAGTCCAACTTAAATTTACAGGGGAAATAAAGTCCATAACTGGCGACAAAAAAGTAAGAATCATAAATGAAGCAAACCAATATTATCTGTTATTACCTGAAAAACAGGATGTTTCGATAAATATACTACAAAAGTAATTTTAAACCCCTTATTTGAACAATAAGTTTATTGATTACTTTTAAAACCTGAAAAGATTGATGATCGGTCCCGTTTAACTTAACCTGTGACTGAAGTGGCGAAGCTGTGAAAGGGTAATTGGCTTAGTATGTATTACAGAAGTTTCTTTGAAATAAATTGCAGTCGAATTAAATGTATGTCAGCTCCCAACAAGTGGTTGCAATTTTGCAAAGGCATAAAATTTATTGTCTCTCCTACCTTTGTATCAAAAATATAGTACCCCTTTACCGTTCATAGCGGAACATTAGCGGTCATTGTAAAACGACCGCGCGAGTTCAAGAGAATTGAAATTTAATTAACAGATATGCTTACAGACATTCATCCAAAGTTACCGATGCGGGACAAGACTACAACGAGGGACTTTTACATTAATAAGTTAGACTTTCAAGAATTTGGGAGTGATGACTTTGATGGTTACCTAATGTTGAAAAAAGACAGCATCCAAATTCATTTTTTTGAGTACAAAGAACTTGACCCAAAAGAAAACTATGGCCAAGTTTACATCAGAACTGATAACATTAACGAATTTTACCAATCATTGTTAGACAAGAAAACAAGCATACATCCAAATGGACAATTAGAAATAAAACCGTGGAAACAAAAGGAATTTTCTATACTTGACCCAGACAACAACTTGTTGACTTTTGGACAAAGCATGTAGCAAATAATTGAACTGAAATATATTGAATAAAAACAACGAACAGCTTTATCGGTCCTTTGGGTTTATTAATTGACTGAAGTTGCGAAGCTTTGAAGGGGCAATTCCGGGTGGGGTAAAATGAAGTTTACTTTGAAGAGGATTACCACCTATCAATAATTACATGGAATGAATATAGCACTAAAACCGAATAATTTGAAATATATTCTCAAAAATGTTTGTTTAAGGATTTTTATTTATACTTTTGTTTAAATTTAAAAGAAAAAAATATGTTGATCGAGTTTAGTGTAGGCAATTATCTTTCAATAAAAAATACTGTTACATTTAGTATGTTGGCATCTAACTCTGTGAAGGAATTAGAAAACATTAATGAAGGACTAAACAATATTTTTTTTGATAAAGCTGAGAAATCCAAATTTCTTAAAAGCGCTGTTATTTATGGTGCAAATGGAAGTGGTAAAAGTAATTTATTATCTGCATTAGGATTTTTCAGAAAATTTGTTCTAGTTTCATCTAATGATAGGCAAGCAGAAGATGAAATTAGTACAATTCCTTTTTTATTAAGCACGGAAGCTGAACACTCACCCTCATCTTTTGAAATGGTTTTCATGATTGGAACAGCTCGATTTAGATATGGGTTTGAAGTAACAAAAAAACATGTAACTTCGGAATGGTTATTTGGTTTTGATACAAATATCTCAAACAAAGAAAGTTCCTATTTCACAAGAGAAAATCAAGAAATTAAAGTTTTTAACAAGAACTTCAAGGAAGGCAGAGGATTAGAAGATAAGACAAGGGCTAATGCTTTATTTCTATCAACTGTTGCTCAATTAAATGGAGAGATTTCAAATATAATCCAAAATTGGTTGAGAACACATGTTAATATTATTTCTGGTTTGGAAAATTTAACAACAGGTTATACAATCGATAGATTTCAAGAACAAGAAGGTTTCCGCAAGAAGATTATTGACTTCATTCAACTTATTGATTTAGGCATAGTTGATTTACGAATTGAAGAAACCGCACTGGATAATCTATCTAAGTTTACACCTCAGAAAAAAGAAGGTGAAAAGATAGCATTATTAATTGAAGAGCTTCGTAAGGAACTTAAAGAAAGAATGAAAAAAGGAGCAGATCCAAAGGAAATTACAATAAATGCTTTTCATAAAAAATTTAATGAAGCCAATAAGCTTATTGACTCAATTGCTATTGATTTTGAGCTAGAATCAAAAGGGACAAAAAAAATATTTGCCTTATTGGGTCCTTGGTTTGATACTTTAGAAAACGGCAAGGTATTAATTATTGATGAACTTGACGCAAGCCTACATTCAAAACTAACTACAGAATTATTGAAAATTTTTCAAGCCAATATAAACTTGAAAAATGCTCAATTGATATTTGCTTCACATGATACGAATTTATTGAGAAATGACTTGTTTAGACGCGATCAAATTTGGTTTACAGAAAAAGACGAATTTGGCGCAACTGATTTATACTCATTAGTTGAATATAAAATTAATCAAGCAACAAGTGTAAGAAATGATGCTTCATTTGAAAAAGATTATTTAATTGGTAAATATGGTGCTATTCCATATTTTGGTGATATTCCAAAATTTTTAAATGACTTTTTAAATGAGCAATAAAAATAAAACTTTTGGCCGTGATAAATTCAAGGCAAGGGCGGGTGATGAATCTGAACGAAAAATAAATACAAGAGACGAAAGGAAGGTCAAGGAAGAACTTCCCAAAATGCTATTTAGCTTTAAAGATTTTGATAACAAACAAATTCCACCTGGCCAGAGCTACGATAATTGGCAGGAAGAAAAATTGCTTGGCTATATGCTGCAAAAGTTTGGTTATGTTTGCTGTTTTAATATTGTTGAAGCTCAACAGCAGAGAGTACTTAAGATTTATGGTGATTTTCCAGTCAATTCTGACTTTGATCCACCGCAACATATCGTCAAAGATGTAAATTGGGGTGTAATTATGGATATAAAAGGGCAAAAAGGAAGAGTAGCCGGACATATAATTGGTAATGTTTTTTACGTCGTATTCTTAGACAAGGAGCATAGATTTTATATTACCGAAAAGAAAAATACTTAACAAATCGAATATGAATTAATGTTTCAATTTATCAAACATTGAAATTTCAGTGATACAGTCAATTACGTGTTTCCAAAAAAAGTACAAGTGAACAATGAGGAATACTCTAGTAAAAGTGAACTGAATGGCTGTAGTCGTAGATCCGATCAACAAAAAGCAGTTGATTTTTATAGTAAGTATGGGTTTGAACAACTACCAGATAGTGAGAAGATGTTTCTCCCCATGAAAATAATAGAGCAATTAATTTAGAAAAATATGATTACGCCCCAAATATTAGAAAACGAAAGCGAAAGATTAGAAAGTCTTAAATCTTATGCTATCCTGGATACTCTTCCTGAAAAGGAATATGACGAAATTACCTATCTTGCATCTCAAATTTGTGGTATGCCAATTTCGCTGATTAGTTTAATAGACGAAACCAGGCAATGGTTTAAATCACATCATGGAGTGGAAGCCACGGAAACACCAAGAGAATTGGCTTTCTGCGCCCATGCGATTAACGACCAGGATAAAATCCTGGTTGTTCCTGATTCGAGAATTGATAAAAGGTTTTATGATAATCCTTTGGTAACTGATAATCCATTTGTCATATTTTATGCAGGTGTTCCATTGGTTACCCCCAAAGGATATGCATTGGGTACACTTTGTGTAATCGACAATAAACCCAGAAAATTGGATGAATCACAAATTCTATCTTTAAAAGCCCTGGCCAATCAATTGGTAAAATTATTGGAATTGAGAATTTCGGTTATCGAATTGAACCAGTCGGTGCTAAAGTTAAAAGAATTAAATGCTGTTAAAGATAAGCTGTTTTCAATCATTGGACACGATTTAAGGGGCCCGATTGGTGGTTTTAAATCGTTGATCGAATTGTTGATTTCAGGTTACGATTTATCGGATACAAAAAGTTTAATCGAGATTTTGCAAATGATTCAAAAATCAGCAAATTCAACTTATGATTTATTGGAAAATCTTTTGGCTTGGGCAAGTTCGCAACGAAATGAAATCGTTTATGCCCCGGAAGCGATAAAACTACAGGAAATCGCTTCCTTAACGGTTGAATTATTTACAGAATTAACTCAAAATAAAGGAATTAGCATTATCAATCATATTCAGGAAAACACTGTTGTTTTTGCGGATAAAAATATGCTGATGACAGTTTTGCGTAATTTAATCTCAAATGCCATCAAATTCACGCCAAACGGGAAGCAAATTCTAATTGCCACCGATCAAAATGATACCGAACAAATGATCACAATAAAGGACGAAGGCACTGGCATTTCACCTGAAAACCTGTTGAAACTATTTAGGAACACCGAACATCTGACAACCTATGGGACAAATGGTGAGAAAGGAAGTGGTTTAGGTCTTTTGTTGTGCAAAGATTTCATCGAAAAACACAATGGAACAATTTGGGCAGAAAGTGAGTTGGGTAAAGGAAGTACGTTCAAATTTACTTTGCCAATAAAAAATTAATCATAACTTAGTTATTAATAGATAATTTGATCAAAATGAAACACTTTAAATTATCCGATTCATTGATTAAGATAAATTACAAATACACTGTTATTGCAATTTTGGTTACTGGTGTTCTCGCTTCTTGCAATACATTAGAGGAAGCTTCCCTTCATGGTTTAAACAGTGGGTATTACAAATTGAAATCTGATAATATAAATGACCGGAATGTTTATTTGGATGTTACAGATGAAAAGATAGATGTTTATCATCACATGGAACACCAACCGGATAAAAAGCAATTTTTGACGATCCCTTTAAATACAACAGCGGACAGTCTTAGATTTGACCCGATGGTTTTTAAGAAGCAAAGTCTTGATGTTGATATCACTTCAATTTTTTTTAAATACCGCCCATCTGTTTACGGGTTACCTGCACAGTTGACCTCTGACTTAAACATGGCCATGTATGTTGGCTGGAGGTATGACTACTTCCATGTAATGAGCAAAAAGGATCCATTGGGTAGGAGCTATCATAAAATTAGTAACCGGGGTTACGATTTTGGGGTTTTTGCAGGTCCGGGTGCTACACTAATCAGTCCCTTTACCACCCTGAATAAGAGGACCGATGAATACAGTGGAATGATAATTCAGACAGGAATGGCTGGTTTTATAGAATCAAACATAGCTAGTTTTGGATTAGCTATAGGATTCGATTATCTTCTGAATCCCGATCGAAAGATATGGATATACAATAACAAACCCTGGGTAGGATTTATCGTGGGTATTGCATTGAACTAAACAAGTTATAATAAAACGATATAGAAACTTTTTAATACCGAATGGCAGCGAAAATTAGGGAATCTGCTAACCAGATGCAGTCAAAAATTGAAGCCAAAACAGACCAACTTAAAAACACGACAGGTTTTATTTTACGGGTTAGTGATGTGATTAAAATCGGATACTCTAATGGAAAACTACCTGATTATCTGATCAACGACTAGGTCAATGCATTTATGTCCTGTTGGGTTTAGGCTGTGAATGAAGTGGCGAAGCTGTGAAAGGACAATTTCTTGCGGGGTATTATGAAGGTTACTTTAAAAGCAATTGCCACCTATCGTTAAATTTATTTTGTGAGCCTAATCGATTGACAGATAACAAGAATAAAATCCAGCTTTATGAAGGTGATTCCATATTTAATCCATAAAAAGAGTACAAAACATAAAATTGCCTTTCGATGATTGGTAAGTGAATAATATTTATATCTTTACAAAAAATAGTGTTCACAATGAAACTCATAAAAGGTATATTAAGCAGTTTGAATTTGGTGGGCTTTGTACACCCTTTTAAGGATTGAGGTGAATATATAATCTAGTTGGCATTAATATTAAGAGACACCCTGCAAAATAGAAACATATATGAATAGGTCGGCTATTAGGACATTTTCAGAAGTTGATAGTTTTAGTGCTAAAGACCAATGGAAAGAGCAGATTAAAAAGAAAATAGAGAGTGAAACAAAGCAGTACATCTTAGGTGTAGATGAGGAAGAATATATAAACTTTCTGATCGAAGATTTCTCTGTTACACCGTTAACGATTTATCAAGAAAGTGAAAAAATTGACCGACCCGAAGTTTTGAAAGAAAAAATGCAAGGTAGATTTCGAGATTATGAATATGAGCAAGATGTCTACAAATTTACTGTAAAATATACTTATTCAGGTTCGCAAGTACTTTTTAAAATTAGACCTAGTACTTGGACAATGACTAGCTATGAAATCTTTGTAAACGAACATAGTAACACCGTTTCATTTTCCTTTAAACTTTATGAACAAGACCCAGAAAAGTTTAAAGCTGAAAAATCAAGAGCATTTCAATCTGCATTTACAAACGTTGACAACGTTAATAAATTCGCGAATGAATGGAATAATTCTGTTGAAGGAATAGTCAGGTCTGAATTTAAAAGAGTAAAGGATAGATTTTTAAAAGAAAATGATTTTTTTGCTGCAATTAACATATCGACAAACAAAGACACAGAATCTATATTTTCTGTCCCCACAATAAAAAAAGTAGATATACCACAACCGAAAGTTGACAAGAATAAGGAATTTGCATCTATACCAACTATGTCTCAAAAAATGTATGCTGACATTTTAAAAGTTGTTTATGATGCAGGCAAGAGTATAGAGAAAAAACCAGCACTGTATCTGGATAAAGACGAAGAAGGTTTGAGAGACCAATTCTTATTTATACTTGAGACTAGATATGAGGGGATTACAGCTACAGGAGAAACATTTAATAAGAAAGGTAAAACCGATATAATTTTGAAGTATTCAGCAGACGGAACAAATCTATTCGTAGCAGAATGTAAATTTTGGAAAGGGGGTTCTGAATTCCATCAAGCAATAAATCAATTGTTTGACAGATATTTAACATGGAGAGATTCCAAAGTCGCGTTAATGTTTTTTGTGCAAAATAAGGCTTTTACAAAAGTTCTTGATATCGTTAAAGATGAATCGACAAAACATAAATATTTTAAGAAATCAGTTAATTATCGAGGTGAATCATCTTATAGCTACATTTATTGTTTACCAACTGATACGGATAAAGAGGTATATTTAGAAATAATGTTGTTTCACTTTGACCAAAAATAAAGAAATACTAATGCTAACACATGGTATAGTGCATGCGGGTTTCAGAGGGTTTTGAGTGTTTGTGGCTCGTAAAAAAGGTCGGTGTAAATTGATAGGTTTTCGCCTCGTAATCCCGCACGACACCATACCATCAACCGTTATGCACCATGCAAAAATAAAATACTTTATAACAATATAACACAATTAAACTATTAATTATGAAATATTTAATAATTCCATTACTGATTTTTTGTCTTTCGTTCTCAATAACAAAAAGCCAGAGTATTACGAATGTTAGTGCAACTCAAAAAGGCAACAGTGTTGAAATAACTTACAATTTACAATGTAATGAAAGTGCTGAAATTAGTCTATATGTAAGTGAAAACAATGACGGAAAGTTTTCTGGACCTCTAAAAAGTGTTAGTGGTGATGTTGGAGCTAATATAACATCTGGAAGCAAAACAATTATATGGAACACATTGCAAGAAACTGATGTGTTAGCTGGTGATAATATCATATTTAGAGTAAAGGGACTACCTAAATTTGGAATAATGACTGACAGTCGGGATAATAAATCATACAAAACTGTAAAAATAGGTAATCAAATTATGATGGCTGAAAATTTAGCTTATAAACCAAGTAGTGGTAGTTATTGGGCGTTTAAGGATAATATGGATAATGTTACTAAATGTGGTTATTTGTATGATTGGGAAACCGCAATGAATGTCTGTCCTACTGGTTGGCATTTACCAAATAAAGCAGAATTTGATGAATTAATACATGATGTAGTTGGCTATGAATCTCTTATTTCTGGTGGTAAAAGTGGTTTTAATGTTCAGTTTGCGGGTAATAGAGATCCTGATGGCGATTTCAGGAACATGAATGATTTCGCTTTTTTTTGGAGTAGCACATGTGATGCCTTTTGGAATAAAAAAGATAAAAATGCTTGTAGTTTTTGGATGTGTACCACTAAAGATATAAATTGGAACTGTAATTTTTACCAATCATTAGGGCTTTCGGTTCGATGTTTTCGTGATAAATAAAAGGAAGATTAAAACTTCGAATTCTTATAAATTCGAAATAACATATCATTAATTCAAAAGAAATTTTAAATTCTATACTTATGAAAATTTTAAATTTTATTATTATTTGCAATTTGTTGATTCAGACTATTGTTTTAGCCCAAAATGAATTTTATGGTGACAGTAAGTCTATATCGTTGGCAATTGTAAAGGACAACATTCCAATAAAAAGAATGCCTGTAAATGTATATGTAAAAAAATATGTAGAAGAAAAGATTGCTATTTGGCAGCAAAAAGGAGAGTTTGAAAAAACTATAGATTACCAAAAACGTGTAAACGAACAAACTCGTAAACAACAAGTTCAAAAATTTACTAATGAATCTATTGTCGAAATGAAAAAACTATATGCTGCAAGCTTAACATGGAATGATTTATCTTTAAGCAAATACGATGCAGATAACGAAACCTATTTGATAAATAATTCTCAATTTGGTGATTTAGCAATTCCTGTTCCAGTAGCTGATGCACAAAATTTCAAACAAAATTTTAGTACTATGCAGTTTAAAAACCCTGATTTCTATATCAATAATAATAAATTTATACTTGCAAAAGTTAATATAGTTTCTGTTTCTGGTAAAATTTATAAATACGACAGCAAACAAGCCACAACTTATTCTGCAAATAATATAACATATAATTTTAAACCAATAGAAGTAGATGTGAAACAAGATAATGTAATTCAAAATAATACTATAATAGAAAATAAAAACACTACGGTAGGTATTGCAGACATTGACTTAAATATCCCAGTAAATGTACAGTCTAATAATAAAACATTTGTAGTCATAATTGCCAATGAAAATTATCAAAAAGAAGTTAAAGTTCAATTTGCATTTAATGACGGTAAAATATTTAAAGAATATTGTGAAAAAACGTTGGGCATTCCATCAAAGAATATACACTTTGCAGCAGATGCATCATTTGGGAATATGAAATCAGAGATTAAATGGATAAGTGATGTAGCATCAGCATATAATGGACAAGCTAAACTAATCTTTTATTATGCTGGTCATGGTATGCCTAATGAAGCTGATAAATCAGCATATTTATTACCAGTTGACGGTTTTTCAAGTGATTTTGAAACTGCAATAAAACTTGATGATTTGTATGCTCGATTAAATGCAAATACTTCGCAAAGTGTTACCGTTTTTCTTGATGCTTGTTTTAGTGGCAGTGTTCGTGATAATGGTATGCTTGCAAATGCTCGTGGTGTAAAAATAAAACCGAAAAATGATATTATGAAAGGCAATATGGTTGTTTTTTGTGCTGCCACTGGAGAAGAAACAGCTTATCCTTACAAAGAAAAGCAACATGGTTTATTTACATATTTCTTGTTAAAAAAATTACAAGAAACAAAAGGTGATGTAAATTATGAAAATCTATCGAATTACATTACCGAAAATGTAAAACAGCAATCAGTTGTGGTAAATCAAAAATCACAGACACCGCAAGTGAATACTTCGCTTGATATTCAAAATACATGGAAGATAATGAAAATGAAATAGGTGCATAACATACAATAAACTGACCATGCAAGCCGTGCTATTTTGATACATTGAACGGATTTAAAGGCAGTTGTGCAGGTTGATACATCGGTGCTGTTTAGATACTGTGGCTTGCACGGCAGTTATTGTTTTTCGTTAGCAGCTATACTTTGACATAGCATGATTAATATACAAACAACAATAATAAGGAAATAACTTTTTAAACAAGAGTAAATGGAACGAACAGCAACTGACAAAAAGGAAAAAAGGTTACAAAATAACATAGGCTTCTTCTTTATTGGAGTGCTTATCATGACGTTATTAGGTTTTTATCCAACCTACTTTAGTCATTTTCCAAAGTTTGAAGGCTTCTCATGGGTTTATCATTTTCATGCCTTTCTTGCTACACTTTGGATAGTTATGCTCATCAGTCAAGCTTTCCTTATTAGAAGAAAAAAATATAATCTCCACCGAAAAATTGGTAAAGCATCCTATTTTGTAATCCCCTTTCTCCTACTTTCTTTTTATTTAATAGCAAAGGCCACTTACTTTAAGAATATCAACATAAAGCACTTTAGCGAATCAGATGCTTTGGCTTATCTGAGTAGAAGTGGGCTTCGTGACATTTTGTATATGGCTATTTTGTATAGCTTGGCTATTTTGTATAAAAAAAGAACTTCATGGCATTTACGATTTTTTACCTGTACCGGCCTGACAGTTTTAGGACCTGGGCTTGGCAGATTTGCTTTCACTAATTTCAGTCCAGAAGTTGCTGGAGCAATAATGGGTATATTTATGTTATTATTGCCAATAATTTGGCTAATCGTGGACATCATAAAGAAAAAATCCCCTATTCCACTACTTGTTTTTATAGCTATTACTATATCTGCTATTTATTTGGACAGTTGTGGATATTCCGCTTGGTGGCAAACCTTTGCCAAGTGGTTTGCAGATACATTTTTCAAATAGTTCCAACATATTCACACTAGTAAATTTAGTACAGTTGCTAATAAACGCTATAGTAAATACGGGTTTGCGTGTTCGTTGAAACATTTGAAATCTTTACATACATTTGTGCAGGTTGACAGTTGAGCAACAATTTATTCCCTAATTGGCCATACCGCCAAATGTTATAGTTTAATGCCAAAATATATTAAATATCATTGAATGAATGATTTAATTAAAATAATCGATGACTTACGAATTAAACCAAAAGAAGAAGAATGGTTTGAGTTTAAAGAAAACAAAAACCTTTCCGGACAAGATATTGGTGAATACATTTCTGCAATTTCAAATAGTGCAAGCCTTGTAAATCAACCTTTTGGCTATTTGATTTGGGGAATAAGCGACAAAAACCACGTAATTGTTGGAACTACGATTAATCTAAAAGAGAAAAAAGAAGGAAATGTCGAACTGGAATTTTGGTTGAACTTAAATCTTAATCCAAAAATCAATTTCTCAATTCATCAATTTGATTACAAACCGAATACAAAAATTGTACTAATTAAAATAAATGCCACTAATTCTCAACCTATAAAATTCAAGGGTATTGCTTATATTCGCATTGATAGTAATAAAACGGAGCTCAAAAATTATCCTGAAAGGGAAAGATTGCTATGGAATTTGAATTTTGATTGGTCAGCGCAAATTTGTGAAAATGCCACAATTGAAGATTTAGACAAAACAGCGTTGAAAATTGCAAAAACAAATTTTCGACAACGCAGTGAAAATAAATCATTTTACGAGGAAATTGAGAGTTGGGAAACAAGTATTTTTCTGGATAAGGCAAAATTAACTTTAAATGGTAAGATTACACGAACGGCATTACTTTTGTTAGGAAACGAACATTCAAAACATCATTTATACTCAGATTTAAACATAGTTTGGATATTTGTTGACGAAAAGGGAATAAAAAGATATTCGGAATTAATCGAACAGCCATTTTTACTTGCCACAGATAAGGTAATGAGTAAAATTCGCAATGAGAAAATAAGAATATTGCCGCGAAATTCTTCAATACCATTGGAAAAATACAAATATGACAATTGGATTATTCGGGAAGCATTGAATAATTGCATTGCGCATCAAGATTATACGAAAGAAAGCAGAATTATTGTAACAGAAAAACTTGATGAATTAAGATTTTTCAATGCAGGGACATTCTTTCAAGGTGCGATTGAAGATTATATTCTGAGTGATTTCACACCGCCTAAATACCGCAATCCGTTTTTAGTTAATGCAATGGTTAGTCTTGGAATGATTGAAACAATTGGTTCAGGAATAAAAAGGATGTTTTCTTTACAACGAGAACACTATTTACCCTTGCCGGATTATTTATTAACTGAAAACGTGGAATTAAAAATTTATGGAAATATCATAAGCCAGGAATATACACAAACATTAATTGAGAAACCAGACCTTGATTTGGGAACTATCTTTTTACTAGACAAGCTACAGAAAGGTTATCCAATTTCGGACAATGATTACTTGCATATTATTACTCATTATTTAAAACAACAACAACGAGCCACCAGAGAAAATATAAATCAACTGTTATCAGATTTATTACCAAATACTTTGATTGAAAAACAAAAGACAGATAAGGTTAAAAATCTGATATATAAATTATCAAAGGACGGAATAATTAAAAATATTTCGACTTCCCGAAAAAATCCAATATGGACTTTGATAAAGTAATTTAGAAATAAAAGAAATAAATTGATTCTTTATATATCATATAATCAATGATTTAATTAACGGAAGAAATAAATGAGTAATTCGATAATGATAAATGAAGAAATAAAAGAAATAAAAAACTAAAACATTTTTCCATTATTAAACCAATTTTCATCCCTCCAATCAATCAACGATTTAGAAGAAACCATATACTATGAATAAACAACAATTAGCAGCGAAAATTTGGGAATCTGCTAACCAGATGCGGTCAAAAATTGAAGCCAACGAATACAAAGATTATATTTTGGGCTTCATTTTTTATAAATACCTGTCCGATAAAGAATTACAGTTCGCAAAGAAAGAAGATTTTTCGGAAGAGGAAATTAAAGCTCTTTCGGAAGAAGATGCTGAAACCGTCGAGCACATCAAAAGCAATATCGGCTATTTTATTGCCTATAAAGACCTCTTTTCAACCTGGGTCAAAATAGGTAAGGATTTCGATGTGTCGAATGTCCGTGACGCATTGTCGGCTTTTGGGCGGTTAATCAGTCCTGCACACAAAAAATTATTCGACGGTATTTTTAAAACCCTGGAAACAGGCTTGAGCAAACTGGGCGAAAGTGCCGCCTCGCAGACAAAAGCCATTAGCGATCTCATCCAGTTGATCAAAGACATCCCCATGGATGGCAAGCAGGACTATGATGTGCTGGGTTTCATCTACGAATACCTGATCAGTATGTTTGCTGCCAATGCCGGAAAAAAAGCGGGCGAATTCTATACCCCTCACGAAGTGTCGCTGTTGATGTCGGAAATTGTGGCAGAGCATTTAAAGGGCAAAAAGGAGATCCAGATATTTGACCCCACCAGCGGTTCGGGTTCCTTGCTGATCAACATCGGACGCTCTGTTGGCAAGCATATGGACGATGAAAACAACATCAAATATTTTGCGCAGGAATTGAAGCAGAACACCTATAACCTGACGCGGATGAATTTGGTGATGCGCGGCATTTTGCCCAACAATATCGTGACCCGCAACGGCGACACTTTGGAGCACGATTGGCCCTATTTCGATGAAAACGATGCAGTTAAGACCTATAATCCCCTTTATGTCGATGCGGTAGTTTCAAATCCGCCCTACTCGCAGCAATGGGATTCGGCCAACAAGGAGACCGACCCACGTTATGCAAGGTTTGGTCTTGCGCCAAAGACAAAAGCCGACTATGCTTTTTTGCTGCACGACCTGTTCCACATCAAGCCCGATGGTATCATGGCCATTGTACTGCCGCATGGTGTGTTGTTTCGTGGTGGCGAAGAGGGGGCTATCCGTAAAAACCTGATCGAAGGGAATCATATCGATGCCATTATCGGGCTTCCATCCAATATATTCTTTGGTACGGGTATCCCCACTGTCATTATGGTGTTGAAACAAAAACGGAAGAATACCGATCTGTTGATTGTCGATGCTTCAAAGGGTTTTATCAAAGTCGGGAAGAACAACAAGTTAAGGGCATCGGACATCAAACGGATTGCCGATACGGTGATCAAAAGGGAGACTAACCCAAAATTTTCAAAGGTTGTCAGCCGCGATGCCATTCGTGCGAACGAGTACAACCTGAACATTCCACGCTATGTCGATTCGTCCGAAAATGCCGAAAGCTGGGATATCTATGCCTCAATGTTTGGCGGCATTCCCGAAAACGAAATTGACGAACTGGACAAATACTGGCAAGCCTTCCCCGGTTTGCGCGATGCTTTGTTCTCAAAAACTTCGGTTGCCCATTCCGTTTTGAAAGTGGCCGATGTGAAGAACGCCATTACGGAACACGCCGATGTACAAGAATTTGCACAACATTTTAAGGCCACATTCGACAATTTTCACCATTTCCTGAAAACGGAACTGCTCACAAATCTGGAGGCAGTGCCGGTTTTAAAAGAAGAAACCATCCTGAGCCTGGATATATTTCAACGGTTGGAACCACTTCCGTTGATCGATAAATACGGGGCATATCAGTTGCTCGATGATGACTGGACCAGGATAGAAGTAGATTTGGAAATAATACAGACCGAGGGTTTTGCCGCCACGAAGAAAGTGGACCCGAATATGGTTATAAAAAAAGATGGCAAACAGGAGGTTCAGGAAGGTTGGATCGGTCGCATTATGCCTTTTGAACTGGTGCAGTTGACTTACCTGAAAGAAGAATTGCAGCAATTGAAGCAGAAAGAGAACCGCCTTATCGAAATCACTGCCGAATACGAGGAACTGCTCGACTCACTTTCGGACGATGAAAAAGAATCGGATACAATCAACTACGCAAAAGACGGTTTTGTGAACTCAGTGGTGACCAAAGAAGCCAGGCAGATAATGGCCAACAGGAAGAAAAACATTGTTTTGCATGAGGATACGTACGAAGCCAAAATAGTAAAGGTGAGCGATTTGCTTATTGAAGAAAAAGAACTCAAGGTTCAGGTAAAGGCAGATGCCGCAAAGTTGCACCTGCTGACGAAAAAGACCATTGAGCAACTAACTGATAAACAGGTATTTGAATTGCTAGAACTCAAATGGATCAGCCCATTGGTGACATCCTTAGACCAACTGCCAGGGCTTTTGATCAACGAACTGACGGTTAAAGTTCAAGCCCTTGCCGAAAAATATGCGGTAACCTATTCCCACCTGACCGAAGAGATCCGTGAAACCGAAACGGTTTTGGCATCCTTGATCGATGAGCTCGATGGCAACGAATTTGATCTGAAAGGTCTCGGCGAGTTCAAATCTTTATTAAAAGGGGAATAAGATGGCTGAGAATAAAAATATACCGGAGATTCGGTTTAAAGGGTTTAGTGAGGATTGGGAAGAGTGTAATCTTGGAAGCGTGGCAGAAATTAAAACTGGTCCATTTGGTAGCACATTGCATGCTGAGGATTATGTAAAAGATGGAGAACCAATTATAACAACTGAACATTTTAAATCAGGTGATTTACCCAATAATAAAAAAGGAATACCACAAGTAAGTAGTGAAGACTATGCTCGCCTTAAAGTATATTTGCTTAGATCAGGCGATATTGTGTTTTCTCGTGTAGGTTCAATTGACATAAATGCACATGTAAAAAGCTTTCAAGATGGATGGCTATTTTCTGGTCGAGTTTTACGAGTTCGTACGACTGAATCTATTGACAGTGAATATTTACATCATGAATTATCCACTACAAGAGTAAGAAACAATGTTATTTCGAGAGCAGTTGGTCAAACCATGCCATCAATAAATACCATAATTTTAAAAGATACACCAATTCAAGTGCCGAAGGATACCAATGAACAATCCAAAATCGGTTCGTTTATCAACCACCTCGACTGCCTTATCACCCTTCATCAGCGCAAGTACGACAAGCTGGTAACGGTAAAAAAAGCCATGCTCGAAAAAATGTTCCCTCAAAATGGTGCCGTTGTTCCCGAAATTCGTTTCAAGGGGTTTACGGAGGATTGGGAAGTACGGAAGTTTGGGGAATGCGTTTTGATTCAAAGAGGAGGTTCC
>JBAXWR010000158.1:0-16901 GCA_037128295.1 Mariniphaga sp. | reverse complement strand
CATATTTTTTTGAGAATACTTATGGGAATGAAAAAGAAATTGAATTCGCTGTTACAGATAAAAAGATAATTAACTTAAATGATTCTGTTTACATACTTCACATTTACAATGATTTAGACAGTATAAATGCCAATCAATCGTGGGTATCAAATGAAAAAGTTGAAAAATATCATATTTCAATATTAAATACCTTTCAACCATATTTTAGCGAAGATTATCGGGGCTCAAATTTGTCGATTAATATTAATGTCAAAAATAAATATATAGGGATAAGGCGAAAAACAGACCAGGGCCACGTTTATGGCTGGTTAAGGGTTTCAATAACTAATAATGAAAGAATGACAATATCCGGATCTGCTTTTTCATCCTTTTAGGGAATTAAAAACTTTATACAACATGCGATCATAAAACATGCTGATGAGTTCATATCATAATAATAAGGCGAAAAGAGCATAACTAATAGGAATTTAAATAAGTTAACAATTTTGAGGGTATGCAAGATAAGAAAGTATTAGTGTTCCTGGCAAAAGGATTTGAAACCATGGAATTTAGTGTTTTTATAGATGTTCTTGGTTGGGCTAGAAATGATTATGGACACAATTTATTCGTTGATACATGTGGTTTTACTAATCAGGTGATTAGCACCTTTAATGTGCCTGTCATCGTAGATAAAACCCTTGGAGAAATAAACGTTGACGATTATGATGCCTTAGCCATACCTGGTGGATTTGGGGAATTTGGTTTTTATGAAGATGCGTATGACGAAAAGTTTTTAGAATTAATCAGGGAATTTAATGCAAAAGGTAAATTCATTGCGACAATTTGTTCTGCGGCCATGCCCTTAGGAAAGAGTGGTGTTCTTAAAGACCGGAAAGCAACTACCTACCACTTAAAAGACGGATATTGGCAGAAAAAACTCAAAGAATTTGGCGTAGATGTTGTAAATGAGCCCATTGTAGTGGATGGTAATATTATTACGTCTTATTGTCCAGAGACAGCTCCAAATGTTGCATTTGAATTATTAAAAGAATTGACTTCAGAAGAAGATATGGAAGGTGTAAAAAAAGCGATGGGATTTTAAGAAAAAAATTATTCATTCAACTATTAATTAATATATTATGAAAAAGATTACAAAACGTGATATCTTATTCTTCTTTATTGGGATTTTCACAATGTTAATCATTGAGATTATTTGGGATTGGAAAAATGTAGTTCAGGGAGCCAAGGATGGATGGAATGAAAGTCATTCGAGTCAGGAAAAGTAACGAATGAAAAAACGAACAACAGGCCACGATAACAATAGATCAATTGCCGTTTGCGTGCGGAATTGGAAAAAGGAAGTATAACCCATCCCTGAAACTGGCTTATGATATTTAAAAAGCCTTTAGCCTTCCAAACGAATCGGTCTTTATTTTTGGAGAGGTTGTTTGATTTTGAGTAAACTGTGCAGCATTGTTGCCAATATTTGGGAATTCAAGTTTACGAAAAACTGTGCAATGTGATTTGGCGATTACACCGGAAAAGGTTGATTGATAATTCCAAGCCATTTTGACGATTTGTAAGGAATAAATCTTACATTGCCAAAAAATAAACAAGGGAGAGTATCGTGGTATGCTAGCCGGATGGATCACTCTTATAAAGAGTTAGTGTTGTTATAAACGAATTATACACTATTAAAAACACAAATGACATAAACAATGGGAAATATTCTTTTTTTGCCAAAAGACATGACTAAATACTTGATCAAATATGATTCATACATAAATTATGATAAAGTCATACATTCCACATTTTTTGGACCAGGGATTTATGAATGGTATTTTAAATTCAATAACCAGAACATACCAATCTACATTGGTAAATCAAATAAGGACACATTAATTAGGGCAACAAGTGAAGCATTCCGAATAACTTTTTCTAGTGATTCCGAATACCGTCAATTGGATACGGACTACGTAGTTGGTACAGTAATAAAGATTCTATCAATAGATTATGATTTAGTTTGTTATTGGGAACATATTGATAATGACAGCTCAAAAGAAAGGGAATATTTAGATGCTACACGAAGTATTCTGCAAACTAATAATACTAATATTGATAGCAAATGGAAATTAAAAAAGTCCATTGAAAATTATTGGCAAAGGCGTACATTCAACAAAATTGAAGAATCTGAAAGAGAGATTAAGGATATTTTAAGCAGGAATTCAATAATTAAAAGAATAACAGCGCAAAATAAATAGGACTTCATGTGTTAGACAGGATCCATCTTGAAGTCCAGGTTGAACGAACTATACAGTTTTCAAGAACATTCCGGCTAGTATCCCATTATGCACTTATCAAAGTTTTTTGGTAAGCATTCGGTAAAGTCCTACTTGTTTTTTCGGAAAATCAGGCTTTCTTTCAAAGTTTCTCTTAAATGTTCGGAGAATTTTGATATATCTATTGGACGGTTTTGTTGCAACAAAGGTGATGGGGTAAAACACTAATTTGACCAGTAGTAGAGGAACCAGAATGTTGCATTTTTTGAGATAAAGACAGAAGAATTAGATAAGTTCAATTTATGGGAAATATTGCCACAGATATAACAAGTCAGATAAACCTTTTAGAAACAAGAGGAATGATTCTGGATTTGCCGGTGGAGAAAATTAAGGAACATCTTTTGGATATTGGTTATTATCGCCTTGGTTTTTATTGGCATACGTTTGAAAAGAGCTATGACCATGAGTTTAAAGATCAGACTAAATTCTCGGATGCTATAAAATTGTACTATTTGGACTCTGATTTACGGAATTTGCTTTTAAAATATACCAATCGAATTGAAATTAACTTCAGAACAAAAGTTATTTACTATGTTTCAAATCATTATAAAGATTCACCAACATGGTTTGCCGATCCAGAAATCGTACCACAGGAAACAATTGATTTTGTCGACAAAAATTACAATTCTCAGTTTATTAAAAACAATAAGCCATTAAAGGAACACCATGCTAAGCATATCAACGACAAATATGCACCCGCATGGAAAACATTGGAATTTTTAACTTTTGGCAATGTATTCAATATCTATAAGAGTATCAAGAATAAAGAACTCAAAGAGAAAATTTCCAACGAATTCGGCGTTGTCAGTTTGGATAAGTTTTATAATCTTTTTAAGGTTGTAATTGATATCAGAAATAGTTGTGCGCATGGTGATGCATTGTATGATTATAAGAGACCACAGGGTATTGCTGTAATTCCGGCAATCAGATTCAATAACCATGACCGTAGTTCCTTAGATTCTTGTATAAAGGTTATTTCGTTTTTATTGGGTCGTATTTCGAGAAACAGACAAAACGAACTGAATCAGAATATCAATACGCTTTTTGAGAATTTTTTAGATAACAATGCTTTGAGAAAAATCATTGTAGAGATAATCAATTATGAATTTTCAGAATAATTTTGATTTGCTTGAAAAAGTTGTTACTTTTGCCGCAACAGTGCACTGCTATTCATGTTTGCTTTAGTTTCTGCACTTAAAAATATTCTGATAAGCCTGGGTTTTCCCCAGGCTTTTTGGTTTAATACATTGATATTATTAGCATTAGATACATTTAAAGCTGCAATAATAAATTTGTAATCAACTTTCAAGACTACACTTCCAGCTCCGACAAAGATTGGAGTTCACACCCTAAGCGATGGCAACTGCCATCTGTATGCAAAATATGGGTTATCCGAAGAAGAAAATGTTTTTTTTGTTGGGTGGATAAAGATGTTGGAGTAAGGAAAATATGAATTTGGTTAAAGCCAATAGATTGAATTGAACCTACGATATGAAATCACAATTGAAAACAAGAAATCAGCCAATTAATTGCTTTCTTTCGATATTTGAAATACTTTTGGGAAGACGTTAAATAAAACGCGATACTTTATAGCCAATGATAATAAAGACAACGACATATAATTTTTCATTGTAAGAAGAATAGAGCGATGGATGGTCAAATCAAATCCAAAGAACAACTCATAAAGGAGTTAGAGGATCTGCAACAAAAGTATGATTCACTGAAAGCAATTTCAGATGCAGACATTACCAGACTTGAACTGGCGGAAGGAAAACTGTCGAAACTTGAACACCGCAACCGTGCCTTGTTGGAGAATTCTCCGGTGTGTACCCAAATCATAGACCTTGATTTTAACCTGCAATACATGAGCGATGCGGGCATAAAAGGTCTTCAGATTGATGATATCACATCTTATTGTGGCAAGCCCTATCCGTTTCATTTCTATCCCGAATCATTCAAAACCGAGATGATGCGTAATATGCTCGGGGCGATAGAAACCGGCAAATTAATTACCCTGGAAGCCCCGGTGGTGGATGTAAACGGCCATGAACTCTGGTATCGTTCAACTATTGTACCTGTAAAGGACGCAACCGACCGGGTTGATTATTTGATGATCGTCTCCCTCGATATAACCGAACAAAAAATTGCTGAAAGAACCAATAGTCAATCAGAAAAAAAATACAGGCAGCTTTTTGAGACGCTCAGCGAAGGGGTGGCGTTGAATGAGATCATATACAACGATCAGGGCGAAATGGTGGACTACCGCATTCTTGAAGTCAACAATGCTTTTTACACGACCGCCCGATATGATGGCCCGGTATTGGGCAGACTGGCAACAGATCTTTACAAACTGCCGGTTGGGTTCATCACATCTTTCTGGTGGGAGCACAAAGATCGGCACACCGCTAAATATACCGAAATGATCAGCCCAGTAAATGGTCGCAATATTCTGGTCGCCACTTCGCCATTTATAGACGATCGATTTGTTACCTCCTTTTTCGACATCACCGAACACAAGCAAGGAGAAGAAGCGTTGCAGAATTCAATGCAATTGCTCGAAAAAACCATGTCGAGCCTACTTGATGCGGTGTTTATTATTGACGCCGATACGGTGAAGATTGTGGACTGCAACCCTGCAGCATCAACCATCTTCGGTTACAGCCGGCAGGAGATGCTGGGGCAGACAACGGCGTTCCTGCATGTGGATGAAACATCGTTGGAAGGTTTCAGGCTGCAACTATATTCCGACATGAAAATGGCAAAAGAATTCATGTTCCTGCCTGAGTATAAGATGAAACACAAAGATGGAACTGTGTTTTTCAGTGAGCACAGCGTGGTTCCATTAAAAAACAAACACGGCCAGCGTATCGGATGGGTGAGCGTAGTACGGGATATCACTGAGCGCAAACTTAGCGAAGCCATATTTAAAGACATAGTTGAAAAGAATCCCATATCTATTCAGATATTGGATCTGGATGGCTATCCTATTCAGGTAAATTCGGCACATACCAACCTCTTTGGGGTTAAACCTCCTGCTGATTATTCAGTTTTTAAAGACCATCAATTGTTATCGCTTGGATTTGACGAATTCTTCGGGAGGATTAAAAAAGGAGAAGTGGTTTACTTACCTGATACATTTTATAATGTTCATGATGTTGACCCATCATTTCCTGATTCTCCGGTTTGGGTGAAAGCCGTTGGCTTTACTTTAAACGATAATAACGGGAAACCCGAGAAAATTGTTCTAATGCATGAAAACATTACTGAGAGAAAAAATGCAGAAGCATTGTTGAACGATATTATCGAAAACAACCCAATGTCTATCCAAATTGTTGATAAAAAGGGTTATACTCTTCGTGGAAATCCGGCTTTTAATCAGTTATTTGGGGCTCTTCCACCTCCTGAATTTTCAATTTTTGAAGATTTGAAAAGGAAAAACCCTGAGCTGGGAAATTTAATTACTCAGGTAAAAGATGGTGCAATTGTGAAACTGCCTGATACCCATTTCAATGCGCACGACAATGTTGAAGAAGCACCCGATATCCCACTCTGGATCCGTGCTTTGATTTTTCCTTTAAAAAACAATAGTGGCAAGCCAGAGCGCTTTGTTTTTATGCACGAAAACATTACAGAGAGCAAAAATGCAGAACAAGAATTAATAGCCCAACGTCAAATCTATGAACAAATTCTTGAGCAGTCGCTAGCTGGATATTGGGATTGGGATATAACAACAGGATATGAATATTTGAGTCCTACCTTTAAGAAAATGTTTGGTTATGAAGATGATGAGATTGAAAATCGTGCAGAATCCTGGCAGAAGTTAATATTTTCAGAAGATCTTCCGGCTGTATATGAAGAATTTAACAAGCATACAGAAAGCAAAGGAAAAATTCCCTATTACAATGAAGTGCGTTATCATCATAAAAATGGTTCAATTATATGGGTTATTTGTACTGGTAAAGTTATCGAGTGGGACGATAATGGAAAACCAATGAGGATGATTGGGTGTCATATTGATATCACTGCACGAAAACAAATCGAACAGGAATTAAATAGAGCCAAAGAAAAAGCACAGGAAAGCGACCGCCTTAAATCAGCTTTCCTTGCCAATATGAGTCACGAAATCCGCACACCGATGAATGGTATTTTAGGTTTTGCCGAAATACTCAAAGATCCGGAATTGACAGGTGACCAACAGCAGGAGTACATTAAAATTATTGAGAAAAGCGGAAACCGGATGCTCAATATCATCAACGATATAGTCGATATTTCGAAAATAGAGTCTGGCTTAATGAAAGTAAACCTATCTGAATCGAATATCAACGAACAGATCGAATACATCTACACTTTCTTCAAACTCGAGGTAGAAGCCAAAGGGATGAAACTTTTGTTCCATACTACTTTGTCGGCACAGGAAGCTACTATTTTAACCGACCGCGAAAAAGTGTATGCCATTCTTACCAACCTGGTAAAAAATGCCATAAAATATTCCAGGGAAGGTTCAATTGAAATTGGTTATACATGTGTAGAGACGCAATGCATTGCGTCTCTACAATTTTATGTAAAAGATACCGGCATCGGCATTCCGCTTGACCGTCAGGAAGCCATTTTCGAACGTTTTATACAAGCTGATATTACCGATAAAATGGCCAGGCAAGGTGCTGGTCTGGGGTTGGCTATCACAAAATCGCACGTCGAGATGTTGGGGGGCAAAATTTGGGTTGAAAGCAAAGAGGGTGAGGGTTCAACATTTTATTTTACATTGCCATACACAAAAAAAACTGAAGTAGGCACTTTTGTTCAATCCTCAATTTCGGGTATCGAAAAATACAATTGGCCGAAAAAACTGAAAATACTGATTGCTGAGGATGACCCGACATCCGAAATGCTTATTTCGTTGATTGTAAATACCTTTGGCAGGGAAATCCTTAAAGTTCAAACAGGTATTGCTGCTATTGAAACCTGCCGCCAAAATCCAGATATTGACCTGATATTGATGGACATACAAATGCCCCATATGGGTGGCTACGAAGCCACCAGGCGAATCCGTGAATTCAATAAATCTGTGGTTATCATTGCCCAAACAGCATATGGTTTATCAGGCGACCGCGAAAAAGCGATTGAAGCGGGTTGCAACGATTATATTGCAAAACCAATTAAGAAAGATGAATTACTTTTACTAATACAAAAGTATTTTGGGAAATGAAGCAGACATAAAATGACCACTTCAATGCTTTGGTTAAAATAATAATCCCTTCGCTTTTAACGAAGGGATTAGTTCCACCGATGTTGCTTTAAAAGCCTCTATCTCACATCGATATCTATCTGAAATTCAGGTTGTCACTTTTTGCACAAACGGCACGGCCAAATTTCAAAATACAAGCTTTTTTATTTCAATCTTTGACCAATCGAACTGCGAAGCCATACATGAACGGATTGTTGTCGCGGTTGCAAATGCCATCTTCATTATTAAAGCTACGATAAAAAACACTTGTTGCTTTTTCCTTTGTAATACTCCAATAACTGGCAATGGATCCCTGGTTACCGAAACGACCATCTTCATAATCACGTTCACCCAGTGGGATGGCAGTGAAACCGCTTTCATTTGTTGTGCCAGTATTTGGACTTAGCCAATGGGAAGTTCCAGCTTCTTTTAATTTTAAACCTGCAAGTTCTTCACCCCCCAGGGTTGTTGTAAGGGTTGTCCAGTCTGCATCGGTAGGTACATGCCAGCCAGCCGGTGCAATATTGCGTTGATCACCAACAGCAAACCAATTGTACAATAAACCATAGGTGGCAATCTTGTTTTTATCCATTGTATTTTTATAACTGCAACATGCCCCGGTTTTCAGCTCATTGTTCCAATCCTCAGAGAGATTGACAATCGGAATCGCTTCACCGTTGCGGTATTTTGTAACACGCAGATTTTCAGCCATCCAGGTTTGATTTCCGATTTTTACCGTTTTATAGGTATTGCCGGCCTGATCGGTCATGGACCCATAAGTCACCTTTGGATTAAATTGGGCGTTGGTCACCCCACCTTTTTCCGCCAGTACGGTTTTCAACTGTTCCTGCTGTGTAACAAATTTACCTTTCATTAATTGAGACAATTTTTTCACGATCCCAATGAATGGTTTATAGGTCACAACATCGTTTTGTTTTATTGCATTTGCAGAAAGGTATAAATCAAACTGAATATCTGGTTCACGGATTCCATAAACAACTCCTGAAGTACCCAGACCCCTGATCCAACCACAATAGTAGGGTTCATCAACAACTGTCCCGTTGCGTTCGTATAATTTTGCGGATATCAGGGTCAGTGTGTCGTTTTTAATATCATCGGTAATCTGAATAAAACTCCCACCTTTATTTACATAAAACATTAAATACCTGTCCCCATTTTTTCCCCAATCCAATGGTTTGGTTTCCTCCCTTGCGGGTTTCAATGCCGGGCCTTTCACAGTTACAGTCATTTCCTGCCCATCAGCTGGTTCAACAGGATCGCAAGAAACTTCCCATACCTGATTTTTGTAAAATTTTGTCCCAAAAAAGTCAAGTGCTCCATTGCCTTGTGGCGATGCAGGCTGAGGGGCAACCGGAGTTGCAGCCGGTGTTTCTGCTGGTTTCGATGGGGTGATCGCAATTGGAGACTCCGATTGTTTGGTGCCAAAATTTCCTTTACCTAAATCTGATATTTTGGTGACGTCTGCAAAAACAGGTTGGTATTTAACTACAGTTGAGGCATTGATTGCAACAGACGAGAAAAACGATCCGTATCTGCCCTCTACGACATACATACAGCCCTCAGCTCCCATTCCGATGATCTTTCCCCACTTTGCCACAACTTTCACCAATGTCCCGTTGCTTTCATACAATTTCAGGGAAACATTGATTGCCTGACCATTGCCATTTACATCATCCATCAGCGAAACTGAACCTGGCAAAGGCTTGGCTTCCGGTGAAAACATCAGGTATCTGCCTGTACCCCAATCGATAGCTGATCCTGTTGCCTCCAGTGCATTTTTAAATTTTGATAAAGTCCAATCCTTTCCTGCAGAAGGCATTGCGGGCATACGTTGTGCATCCCAAACCTGTTCCTTTGTAAACTTCAAAGAAAAAAACGGGGAGCCTGATATTGCTTTTGGAGCGTCTTCAATTTTTGCAACATCACTTCCTTTACCCAATTCGGATAATTTGGTAACTACCGCAATACCTGGTTTATATTTAACCATGGATGAAGCATTTACAGGAACAGAAGAGAAAAAAGATCCATATCGGCCTTCGACTTCATACATACAACCTTCAGTTCCAAAGCCGATTATCTTGCCCCATTTTGCTACAACCTTTACCAATTTACCATTGGCTTCAAACAATTGGAGAGAAATACTAACTGGTTTGCCACTGTTGTTTGCATCATCAATATAGGTATAGTTACCTTTCATAGGATTGGTTTCCAATGCAAACATTAAGTATCTGCCAGTTCCCCAATCAATTGGCCCACCTGTCGCATCCAGGGCGTTTTTAAGCCCTGATAAAGTCCAGTCTTTCCCTGCAGAAGGGTAAGCAGGAGAACGCTGCACATCATACACCTGATCTTTGGTGTATTTGGTTTTCAGAAAATTCGCCAGGGAGTTATCCTTGGAAGCCTGTGCTTTTAAAAGCACTGTTGACATTGCCATTACGGCAAAAAGAAATAAAATCTTTACTGATCTCATATTTTTGGTATTAATGAAAAACGATATAAGCTGCTGGAAATATTAAATTTAATGGTGTATTCCGATCATTTAACCAACAGCGCAAATCTAAAAATCATTTTCCTATGGCAGTGAAGATAGAATGGGACAAAAAGTGGACAACTGAAATTAATTGGGAAGGACGAATTGTCCACATCGGTCTATTAAAGAATAGGTTAGAATATTTGAGAGTTTTGGGACTAAGTCAGATGAACCATTCTTCAAGGATTTGTCGGAAGGAAGTGTTATATGGGCAATGATTTTGGCAATTGTATTCAACTTTCGAAAAGGACAAATTTTCCGGCGTTTTTGTGATTCGATTCGGAAATTGGCAAAGGGTTTTTTTAAAAGGAAATGGACTTTTCTAGACTTAAGTACCAACGGTTATTTCAGGTACTTTTCCCATTGGCTTGTATTCCCATTGAAAACATTAAGGTCAACCAAACCTTTTGCTCCATTCAGTTTTCCCTTGTGCGAATATTGCCAGAAGGTCCACTTCCGGTCAAGGTCGGGCTTTACCTTGAACGAACAGATCCAGATGTCATACCCATCGAAGTGGTCTTTCAGGTATTTTTCGTAACTGCTTTCGTTGGAATAGAAGATGATTTTATGGGAACCTTTGCTGTTCAGGACAGTAATAAATGACCTGATCTCCTCGATCACTTTATCTGTGGAAATATCATACTGGTTCGCCCACTCTTCGATGTCCAGCACATAGGGGAGTCCCGGAGTTTTGCCAATCAGGTTGACATAAAAATGCTCCGCCTGCTCTTTCCCGTTCACATTAAAGCTGAAAAAATGGTAAACGCCAACAGGTATTTTATTCAACTTTGCATTTTTATAGTTGACCTCAAAGTTGTCATCTACAAAATAGGCTCCTTCAGTTGCCTTAATAAATACAAAATCGATATCCTGCTTTTTGATTTTTGCAAAGTCTATCTTTCCTGTATGGGCAGAGACATCAATACCAGTTATCGGATAATCTGCTTTATTGATTTCGATACCGGAGGGTAGTTGGGTTTTAGGTTTAAGAAAATTCCCGCCAAGGGTAACAGCCATTGTAATTATCACAATTACAGAGACATAAGTTATCCATCCGGTTTTTCTTCTTTTTACTCGTGATTTTATTACCTTAATTTTCACGTGGTTTCAAGGTTAGTATGGCTGAAAAATAAAAATTAAGGTGGTACTACATAAACAGAAAAAAACCATCGAAAAAATAAACCAATCCAACAATTCCGATTCCCATACTCAAATACCAGACGATCTTCTTCTTGGTCAAAGCCGATATCGAGGATAAAAGGATGGAAACCTGCAGGAAAATAACGGCTATTCCAAAAATATTGGAATGTTCCTTGTTCATGTCGCGTTCTTGTTCAAAACCCGTTGCCAAAGCTTTAATTTCAGCTTTCTCTTTTTCGTACTGGATGATTTTTTCTTTGTAAGAAGCAATTTTATCATGGTATTTCTGTGAATCATTGCTGCTTATATTTCCAATTTGTAACTCAAGATTATCGCATTGCATTTCAAATATGTAGCCTTTCAAACTCTTGGATTGGTAAAAAGACCATTGATCTGAAGCTTTTGATTGGTTCATCAGTGAACGGGTACTGTAACCGCCCCCCTTAAATGTGGACAATGTTGCACAAACAGCCAAAATAACTGTTGATAAAGCCAAATAATTCAGCCATTTTTCTTTTACTTCTGCCATGAGTTTTTTTGCAAATTTAGTTATTTTTTGATTTTTAAGATTCCCACCAATAACATACCTCCCAATTTTGGATTGATGCTTACTTATTTTATTTTTATATTGCAATTATTAACAGGAGGTTACCATGAAGCGCGCTGTTGGACTATTAATCAGGATTGCCCTTTTGGTACTCATTTGGGTGATCTGGCTGTGGGTACTCGAACAAAAGTTTTCTGAAACCCTGAATGAACTTGAAATTCGCTCTGGAGAGACCTACCTGAAATACAAATCAACGACGCCGATGTTGTTACCATGAAAGCCAGGAATCACTGGCACTTTGCCTTATACGCATCATTCCGATGATCGTTAGGGTCGGTAATGAGATTATTTGTGCTGCCCCAGATCCATGTATATTTGTCACCGTCATTTGGTCCATCGAAAAGCAATGCTGCCTGAATTGTCATCGAATCAACAGTCCTGGATAATGCAACCGCAAGTTTGTTTCCCCGAGGGTTCGAATTCAGATTTGTCCCCGTAACAGAGAATTTTTCCCCACCAAACCTCAAGAGGTTTTCACCGAGAACATTTTTGATTTCCCGGGAACCGTCGGTATCCCGCCAATCCCTGGCCGCCCCATCCAGCCCATACCAGGCTGCATCTATTGATATCCTTGACAGAACCGTTACATGAAAGTTTTGATCTGGATGCAAGTGTTTATAAACATCGTTGCTATGAATATCTGAAACATTCTCACCACTTCCCCAATTCCACCGATATTTACCGTTCGCGTCAGCAGCCGCAAAGAACAGGGAAACGGTAACAGGATTGGCATTAATGACCCTCGTCAATTGAACAGCGAGTTTAGTGCCCCTGTTAAGTGCTGTAAATTCGAATCCGGCAACAGAAAAACCTTCACCTCCCTGACTGGCAATATTACTTGCAATATATTCTCCAACAGTGTTGCCATTGGAACAAAGGAATTCAGAAGAAGAACCGCTCTCACCATACCAGGCAGCATTGACAACAATAGTGGGAAGCGGATAGAGTTGTTTGTAATCGTCACTAATATGATCATTGGGATCCATAGAAACATAATCCCTGCTACCCCATGTCCATTGATAAGTATAGTTAAAACCTGTAGCAGTCCCGGCCGGAGGAGCCATGTTTAAAACTGCCCTGACAATTCTATCCCCAATTCTCCTGGAAACAGTTGCATGCAAGGTGGTGCCAGAAGCATACATGTTCATATCGTTTCTCGCAATCAAAAACCTGCTTCCTCCCAAACGGGCTATATTTGCCTGTAGGATTGCCGCTACCCTATCTTTCAACTCCCCGGTCGATCCAAGCCATGCCTCATCAACTTTTAAACAAGGGATAAAGACGCTCGATTTGTAGGTATCGTTGCGGTGATCATTTGGATCGGTCACGAGATTTTGCAGGCTTCCCCACTCCCAGGTGTATTTGCCATTGTCGTTCATGGTATTGAAAAATAAGGCTACCTGAACCGTTTTGGAACCAATAACGCTTGATGCGACCACAGCAAGTTTACGTGCAGCAGTTTTTGTGCTTAGTTCATCAGGCCGGATAGAAAACTTGTTGCCTCCCTGTTGAACGATGTTTGCCGAAAGAATAGCCGCTATGCTAAGATTTCCATTTCCTTTAAAATCCAATGGATCACTGCCATCAAACCCAAACCAGGCAATATCCACTGAAAATCTGCCGACAACTTCCGAGGCCGTAAGCAACTGGACAATCTGTGGCATTATTCCCTTTCTGGTCGTTCGCAACTGTGCCAGTATAGAATTATCCTGGGCAACTTCAAGAGGAGTCAGCCCCATATCGTTAAAGGTATTTTTCAGCGCGGGAGCCTGGTCAACCAAATACCTCACCACCTCCAAACTGCCACACCGAACCGCCGTATGCAGCAAGGTATCTCCTGAACTGTTCCTGGCATTGAGTTCATTTGGTAACTTAAGCAGAATTTTTCTAACTACCTCCAGATTGTCCGTGTCCACCCCATAGTATATTGGTTTTTTGTAACCAATTGAGTCGTGAGTCAGATTTAGGTCGATTCCGGGTTGATCTATCAGATATTCGGCAATGAGGTTCCCAGTGTAAGGCCCCTTATAGATCGCATAGGTCAGCAAAGGCATGTAATAAAAATCGGGATTTCCATCGTCATTAAATTTTACCAACATATTGATATTCTGTCCTTTAGCAACACAAGCCTTGAAAGTCTTGAACAAACCGAAACTGACAGCAAAAACCACCGGTTTTTTATTCCAATCTTTTACTCGATACGTATTATAGTTGTCATCCTGAGGAAGATCATTCCCTAAATCCAGCGATTCATGTGAAAGCAATATCGCAAGAATGTCATCATTAAAATAATCATTATGCAACGCGGCTACCAAAACCGATATTTGACTGGAATTCAAATACCATTCCCCGGTTGTCAATCTTCTATTGATTGTCCCGATTACCTTGTCCGGCCTGGTTGGAATGATTTCGTTGTTCTTTCTTGTAACAAACTGTTTTATCAATTCAACATTTTTCAATTGAAGAGCCAAATGGTAGGCCGTCTGGTTATTATAATCTTTGGTGCCGACTATCCCTCTTGCCGCAGTAATCAGTTGATCAAGCAGCTTCACTTTCCCCGATTCCACTGCTTTATGTAATGCTGTTGTACCAAGATACAAGGAGGTGAGATCGTGTATGGCGGGAGCTAATTTTTCATCATTGAATTTTTTCATCTCCGCATCGGTGTTGTATTCCCAATCGCGAATCGCATTATACAAATTCGAGAGGCGTGTTTCCATTGTGTCTGGCATAATCGTATTAATTAAAGTCTCCTACTCATATGGCTTTTGGGAATACGCCCCGTTTTTACAAGTGGGTTCTGGACTCCACCTTTTTAGCTGAATCCCTTGGAATGCCGTATTAATTCGCATTCTTGCGGCATCTTTTGTGATTTTTTTGATATACGAAAATGGCCTCCGGAGGTTACAATAGAATGTTTTGTTTTTTTTATTTTGGATTGGTATGGCAATACGATTCCGATTCCGCTGGAAAACGGATTTTGTGTAACGGAGATTTATGGATAAGGTTTGTCATTGACAATGAGGATAAGGATTTTCAGTCACGGAGGTTGGTGGTTTTTGCAAACCTACCTAACCTTTAAATCCAGGAAATCTATGTTGTTCAAATAAGTTGTCAGATTGAGCAACACCTTTTGTGAAAGCCGCTTTTTCGCTTCGGTCGTAAATCCTGAAAACTGATCCGAAAGGATGATATTGCCATAATCGGCAAATTCACGGCCATGGTCACCGTAACCACAGGCATCAAAAATTGCAAAAGAAGTTTTGTCCCGTTCCATCCAATCCAGAAATGGCTCCTTTTTAAAGGTCAAGCCCAATGAGGTATTGATGAGGATCGAATTGATTTTCTTGATTTTAAATTCACTATCTGTAAGAATGTGGGTGTTTTTGGGAAGGTGGGTCGTAATGATGTCGCATCTTTCCATCAATTGTGTTAACGGCAGAAAAGTAATTCCGGTTTCCTCTTGTTCAGGTTTCCGGGTCCGACTAAAATAGAAAACCTTCATCCCAAAGTGCATCGCCGTCTTTGCAACCATCTGACCCAATGTTCCCAGGCCGATGATACCCATACTTTTGTTTCCCAATTCGGTGGGTTCGGTTCTCCATTGGTTTTTGCCTAGTCCCTTGATTAAGCAGATCAGTTGAGCAAACATAAACTCAACTGTGCCCTCATCACCATAATCCCGGACACCTTTCACTTCGATTCCCAACTTCCTTGCCTCAACAATGTCAACATTCGCCGATTTCTCATCATAAAGACTGCAACACATGCCAATAAATTTCAACTTTGGACATACTTTTAGGATATCCGCAGAAATTTTTGTGTGCCAGCTTACAAGGACACAGTCCGAGTCACCGATGCGGGCGATAATTTCTGTTTCAGTCTCAGGGAAATCATTGTGAATGATCATGGCTGCCTCCGACAGCAAAGCGATCTTTTCAATTTCGGGACTTACAAGGCCGCAATTGTCGAGAATGGTTATCTTTTTGAATTTCATCTTTTTCTATGAATTTTCTTTAGAATATAAGGAAGTAGTACGGGTTTATTGATTTGGTGTCCTGGTATATTTCAGCAACTTACTCGCCCACGGAATAAAATATTGGAAGTTGGGGGCATCGGTATGTCCGCCATCGTGTTGCCGCCATGCCAGTTCGCCATCGAGCAAACCTGTAAGCACAGGTGGCATTTTTTCTTTCAGATAATCGTTGGAAACACCAATATCCCTAAAACCCAATAATTTGTAAACCGAACCTGCTGCAACGGTCGCCATATAGCTTCCGGTTTGATCCAACCATTTGGAGTCCCCTTTTTCTGGAATGCCATAACTGATAAAGGTAAGGCGCGGGGCACAAAGGGCGATCAGTTCATGCGAATCGACAGTCAGATCGCAACCGGTCTTGCTTCCAAAAGTTGCCTCCGATGCGGCATATTTCAGGTAATTGCCAGCCATCCAGTGGTATTCGCCACTACCCGCAAGACTTTCGACGGCTTCACCATAGACACGGCGTTCCAATGCGGCACCACCTTTGCCAGAAGATCCGATCAAACCAACGGCAAACCGAGGTTCAAACGCCAATGTCACCAAAGCGGCTTTTCCATAACGCGAGACCCCTTCGATCCCGACTTTTTTGGAATCGACTTTTGGATTGGTTTCGAGATAATCCAGGGCACGTGCGGCACCCCAGGCCCATGCCCGTAGCGAACCCCAATCATCAGGTTTGCGTGGCTGCCCTTTGTTGACAAGGCCAATGATCCCTTTGGTCAATCCGGCACCGTTGTCTGCCTGTATGCTCGACGGGTCAAGCGTGACATAATCCGTAATTGATACTTGCGTTGCCGCGAGATTGGCAGGTCTGTGAACTCGTCTTTAATGGCTGGTCGCACCGCCGGCCAGTATGCCATACCGTCCGGGGAATTTGAAGTCCAAACTCAATGCCGTGCCCAGAGCCAGGGTTGCATCAAGCTCAGATTCGCCCGTGCCAGGGCAGCCGTGCGTGAGATATTCACCTCCCGTTCGGCCGGCCAGCCCAACCCGGAGGGTTGGCAGAGGGTAGCCGGTGG
>JBAXWR010000157.1:0-16909 GCA_037128295.1 Mariniphaga sp. | reverse complement strand
CCGATTGATAACAAAAGACCGATTAAAAAGTGCATGGATTGAAGTGCCGATTAATAAACAGGTTAAGCCTTTATGAATAAATGGAAATCATATTTGAGGAAAAGTTTGAAAATAGTCGCATTTGGCCTTGTTGTCATTGTGTGCATTTTCCTTATTATTGCGGGGCTTATCCAGATTCCTTCCATTCAATTAAAGATCGTTAATTCCGCCACAACCTATATCAGCGATAAAACTCATTCAATAGTTGAGATCAGAAAAATTGGCATTTCATTTCCAAAATCAATCGTGATTGAAGGTCTTTTTTTGGATGACCTGCAAAAAGATACCTTGATCAGTGCAGAAAGTACAACTGTGAATATCTCACTTTATGACCTGTTCCACAATAATATAACGATAAATTCCGTTGAAATCGAAGAAGCCTTGATAAACCTACACAGCTCCAAAACAGACCGGCTTTTCAACTACAATTTCCTGATTAACGCATTCAGGGATACCACAAGTACGGTAAAGGCAGATACAACTACAGTGTCAAAATGGACATTTACGCTTGACAAGGTGGCTTTGAAAAATATCCGTTTTGCATACAATGACGAATTTTCGGGCCTGAATGTTTTTGCTACCCTTAAAAATCTGGATCTTAGTGTCGATAAATTGAATCCCGATCAATCGCTCTATCAGTTCGGAAAAATGTTTGTGGATGGATTGATACTCAATGTTCTACGTCTGCCATCACCAAATTTGGTGGAGAATGGATCAGCAAGTATTTTGCCATTAATTGAAGCAAATGAGCTTCAATTCAGCAATTCAACGATAAGTTATACTGATTCAGTAGGTTATCTTTCAGTAGTTGCGAACATCGATCAGTTGGGGCTCGATAGTGCTTCAATCGGTTTGCAAACGAAGCTTCTCTCAGCGGGGTATTTAAACCTTTCAAAAAGCAAAATTCAATACCATACTTTTACGCCAGAATTGCCCTTTGACCCCAACAAAGCTGAACAAATTCCTGAATCAGGTAATGACTGGAAAATCAACCTTGGTCGTATCATACTGAATGATAATACAATAAATTACAAGTCGGGAAACAAGCCGCCATTAAAAGGTGTCCTTGATCCGGATGATCTTGAATTCAGTTCTTTAACACTTGACGCGACAGATTTCTATTATTCCACCGACCTCACAAAAGTTTCGGTGACAAAATTCAATACGACAGATCGGAATGGTTTTGTCCTGGAAAGTTTTGAGGCGGGTTTTAATATGTCCCCGTCCGCCATCACTGTAAAAAAACTAAAAGCAAAAACAACGGACTCAAATATTGATGCCGATTTTAGCATCCAATACACCTCCCTCAAAGTAGTGATAGATTCTTTACAATTCAGCAACCTCGCCTTTGACCTGAAAAATCTGCAACTGGCAAACTCAGATGTTCTTTATTTTAAACCGGACCTCTCCGGATATCCTTTCTTTAAAAATAGAAGGAATGTGACTACAGCATCAGGAAAAATATCCGGTCAAACGAATAACCTTACCGGGATAGGACTGACTGTAAAAACATTAGGCGGTACAATCGTAATGACCGATTTCAATATCACAGGGTTACCTAAAGTAAAAACTGCTTTTTACAACTTCCCCAATCTGAACATCACTACTGGTAAGAAAGACATTGTTTTGATCGCTGATACCTTGATTCCCAAAAGCATTGAAATTCCTGAAAAGTTTAATATTATGGCTGTTTTCAAAGGACAGATGAACTCTTTTGCATCGACAGCAACTTTTACAAGCAGTTTTGGAAACGCAAATCTTGTTGCATCGATTGAACCGGATGAAAAATTCAGACTTAAACTTGACATTGACAAGATGGACTTGGGAAGGTTGCTCAAAGATACAATTCTGTATGGGCCGGTTTCCTTAGAATCAGAAGCTATTGGCCAGGGATTGGATCCAAAAAAAATCACTTCGAATATAAAGACCTATATATCAGAATTATATATAAATACCTATACTTACAGGAATCTTACCTTGGATGCTTCGGTAAACGACCGCGAATTTGGGTTGAAAATAACAGGCAACGATACCGATTTGGCTTTTGGTTTTGATGGTTCCGCGAACCTGAATACAAACCAGGAAAGGTTCAAATTTAAATTGGACGTTAAAGGGGCTGATCTTATGAAACTTGGGTTGACCAAAAACAACCTGCGATTGGCTTTTGTCGCTGCAGCCGATTTTAGGAGGAGACCTGCCGATCAGATGACAGGGACAGCAGGAATTACCAATGTTGTGGTATCCCAGGATCGAAAGACCGAGGTGCTCGATTCTTTTTTGACAGCTTCATTTAACGAACCAACCAAAACAAAGACAGAAAAAAGCAACGCACTGATTGATCTTAATTACTCGGGGAACGTTTCCCCGGCAGCACTTCCTGAAGTCATCCATCAATTCATCAGTCGGTATTTCCCGTTCTTGCCACAAACTAAGGCAATTTTGAAAACCGGACCAGCCAATTTTAATTTTGACCTGCGCCTTAACAATCATCCTATCCTTTCGAAGATTCTTTTTCCTCAATTGACGGAATTTGAACCAGGCATTATCCATGGAAGTTTTGACAGCCAGAAAAACGACCTGAACTTGAACGGGACCTTAAAACGAATAGTTTATGGAACGACCGAAATCAATGATTTTGCGATTGCCGTGAATTCAGATCAATCAAACTTGAATTATAAGATTTCCAGTAGTGCCATTTCAAACCCGCAAATCAATTTGGAAAACTTTTCGTTTGACGGAAAGCTTGCTGGCAACCAGATCTTTGCAAATATCTCTATAACAGATAATAAGATCAGAAAATTGTTGGTCAGGTCAAAGATCATCAAGGTCAATGAGAACTACAAGCTTACATTCGATCCGAGTGAATTCTACCTGATGGACAATCAATGGGTCATTTCGCCTGATCATTTTATCGAATTCGGCAAACAAGGTTTTAAGATCCATCACCTGTTTTTTGAACATGCGGGAAGCCAGATGAATTTCGCCTCAGTTCATGATCAATTCAATGATGACCTGAATATTGGATTCCAGAATTTCAAACTTGACGATCTCTCGCACATTGTCGAAAATGCGGTCAGCCTGGTGAAAGGAAATGTGGATGGGAATATTTTATTAAAAAGGGTAGCCGGTTCATTTGGAATCACTTCGGATTTAAAAGTCAATAACCTTGTTGTTTATGATGTGCCGGTCGGGAACCTGACATTAAAAGCACTTCGGTCGGAAGAAAATAAATTCAACATTGACCTGAATTTGTCAGGACCAAACAACAATCTGACATCAAAGGGTTATTATATTCCCGTAGGTAGCGATCAGTCGGTCAGAATACAAACTGATATACAATCGCTTTCGTTGAAAACAGTCCAGGCCTTTTCAATGGGACAAATTACAGAAGGAGACGGTACGCTCACAGGTAATTTACTTGCTGAGGGTAGGGCAGGGGCACCTGAAATTTCAGGCGAATTAATTTTCAACAATGCCTTCCTCAAACCTTCCTATCTCAACAACCGACTGGAATTGAAGCACGAAACCATTCAGTTCAAAAAAGATGGGGTCTTTTTCAACTCCTTTACGATGCTGGATGCGTCCCAAAATAAAGCAATTGTGGATGGATCGGTAAAGATGAAGCAATTCACTGATTTTGCTTTTGATCTGCATGTCACGACAAAAGACTTCTTGTTGTTCAACACTTTGCCGGGTGACAAAAAAGATTTTTTTGGACGGATGATCGTCGATAGTAAGGTGGATGTCAGTGGGCCCATCACCCTACCGGTGGTGGTGGCCAAAGTGAAAATGAAAAAGGGTTCCAATTTTACTTTTGCAGTTCCTGAGGACAAACTGACAACCGACAGGGGTGAAAATGTAGTGGAGTTCGACAATTCATTGAAAATTAATCCAATCGTTTCGCGCGCAGGAAAAGGGGGTGGACAAACTACCGGAGTAACAGGTTTTGACCTCTCTTCGATTATCGAAATCGACAAAGAGGCTACATTGCGTTTGTTGATGGATCCGGCATCTACAGACTCGTTGGTGGTCAAGGGTGAGGCAGCTTTGAGATTCACGATGGACCGGAGCGGAAAAATGAGCCTTACCGGTGCCTACAATTTGAACGATGGCAGTTACCTCGTATCGTTGCAGTCGGTGGTTAAGCGAAAATTTGCGATTAAGCAGGGAAGTACGATTATCTGGAACGGCGATCCGTTGGATGCCACAATTTCCATTGATGCTGTGTATTCTGTGAGGGCATCGCCATATGACTTGGTTGCTGATCAGATTTCGGGAAAGTCAGACGTTGATCAGGGTGGGTACAAACAACGTTACCCTTTTCAGGTCTTACTGAAACTGAGGGGAGAAATCCTGCATCCCGAAATTGGTTTTGAAATCCAGTTGTTGCCTCAGGACAAAGGTATTTTGGGAGGTGCAGTGAATCAAAAACTACTTCAACTCGACGAAAATCCTTCGGCATTGAACAAGCAGGTTTTTGCATTGCTGGTCTTGGGAAGGTTTGTTCAGGAAAACCCATTTCAATCTGAATCTGGTGGAACCTCAGTTTTGATCCGGTCAACGGTTGGCAAGTTTTTATCAGCCCAACTGAACAAACTAAGTTCCCAATTGATACCCGGCATGGAGTTGAATTTTGATGTCCAATCCTATGATGATTATCAGACCGGTAAGGCCCAGGGCAGGACGCAGGTTGAAATTGGCTTAAAAAAGCAACTTTTTAATGAGCGGTTGTCTGTACAATTGGGTGGTGCCATTGATGTTGAGGGAGCGAGAGCGCAACAAAATTCGATTAGCGACATTACAAGCGACGTTACACTGGAATACAAGTTGACCAAAGATGGCCGTTTGAGGATGAAAGGATTCAGACACAACCTTTTCGAAGGGGCAATTGATGGTCAGTTGGTTGAAACAGGAATTGGTCTTGTATTCGTTCGCGATTTTAACCGTTGGGTCAGGTTGTTGAAAACTCAAAAAAGCAGTATGGATACTTCCAAAACAGAAAGCAAAAATGACACAATCAATTCAAAATAAGATCTTTATTGCAATTACATGCCTGTTAATAACGGCATGTACCGGTACAAGGAATCTGCCCATGGGTGAAAAACTTTATATCGGTGCGGAAATCAGATTGGAACCAACAGGGAAGGTGAATGCAAAAATGATAAAGGCAGTGGCTTTGGCAGGTGTGCGGCCATCTCCAAACAAAAAGATTTTGGGAATGCGTCCCAAATTGTGGATGTACAATCAGGCTGGTGAAAATCCGAAAACCAAAATCGGAAAGTGGTTGAAGAAAACCGGTGAAGCTCCTGTTTTGATGCGCAATGTCAAGCCTGGAGCAACATCCCAAATCATCGATTCACGACTTTTCAACATTGGGATATTCAAAAGTTTGACCGGGTCCAAAATCGTTGAGAAGAAGCGCACTTTCAAAGTTGTTTATACCAGCCATATTCATCCGCCATATGTTGTTAAAGAATTGGTTTATAGCATTATGGATGACAGTATAAGCCGGTTGGTTCTTGCCCAAAAAGACAAATCCGTAATCAAACCAGGAGAAGATTATAACCTCGACAGGTTGAAAACCGAACGGAACAGGATAGATATCCTGTTGAAAAACAACGGCTATTTCTTCTTCAACCCGGATAATCTGCTTTTTAAAGCCGACACTTCCAATGTGACCCATCAGGTTACCCTCAGATTGACCTTGAAAGACAGTATCCCGGTAAACGCATCCGCCATTTACCGTATTCATGATGTGATTGTTAATCAAAATTATACATTGGACGAGAATGAACCTGAATCTTTGGAAGATACCCTAAGTTATCACAGGGTTTTTTTTGTGGGTTGGGAAACAAAAATGGACATCAAGCCAAAAGTAGTTTTAGAAGCAATCCATTTACGCAAAAATGAGATTTTTTCCCGTCAGAACCATATCTTTACACTGAACCGACTGATGTCGATGGGCAATTTCAAGCTGGTTCAGGTTAATTTTTCAGAAAAGTTTCCCAATTCAAAGTTGTTGGATGTGAACATCTTGATGACACCGTTTCTAAAACATACCATCAGGGCAGGGGTTGACCTTGTGTCAAAATCGAATAATTTCACCGGGCCAAGGATGAATTTTAACCTGCTGAACCGAAATACCTTTAGAGGGGCAGAATTGTTGAGTTTTAACCTGGCAGGTGCATTCGAGGCTCAGTTGGGTGGAAATGACAAAAGTTTGTTTTCCTATTCGTGGAGCCCCCAGGTGGAGTTGACCTATCCACGCTTTCTGGTTCCATTTCATCTCAGGCAAACACAAAGCATTTATATTCCCAAAACCCACTTGTTGTTGTCCTATAATTATTTGAAACGCGTTGGTTATTTTGACATGCGAACTTTCCAGTTTGTTTTTGGGTACAAATGGAAAACTGATCTCCTGAAGGAACATGAATTGAACCCAATCGATGTCAGTTATACAACTGTTGGAAGCAAGTCACAAATTTTCAATGATTTGGTAGCGTCCAATCCTTTTCTGAACAAAAGTTATGAAGAGAAATTTATTGCCGGTGGAACCTATTCGTTTACCTACAACGAACAGGTGGTTCCTGACAAAAAGGTACAGTACTTTTTCCATCTTACATCAGAGCTTGCAGGAAACCTGTTTTCCCTTGCGAAATTAGCCACAGGGGGCAATGTGTCTGCCAATAATCCAGCAACAATAGCCGGTTCTGTCTATTCCCAATTTGTAAAATTGAGTATCGATGGCAGGTGCTATTACAATTTTCCGGATCAAAACAAACTGGTGATGAGGCTTTTTGTGGGGGCTGCCCAAACATTTGGAAATTCATCTGTATTGCCTTATAGCAAACAATTTTTCAGCGGGGGACCCAATAGCATCAGGGCTTTCCAGATCAATTCACTTGGACCGGGCACCTATTTCCAGAATACCAATCAGAATGGGTTTTTACAATTGGGAGGAGACCTGAAATTGGAAACCAATGCAGAATACCGCTTTGGGATCACGCGATATCTGAAAGGGGCCTTATTTGTAGATGCCGGGAATGTCTGGCTGGCAAAATCAAATCCTGAAAACATTGGGACTCCTTTCAAAATTTCAAAATTCATTGACGAGATCGCAATTGGAACCGGATTTGGATTAAGAGTCGATGTCTCTTTCTTCGTTTTGCGTTTCGACCTTGCCATGCCTCTGAAAAAACCATGGCTCACAGAAAACCACCGGTGGACAATCAACCAGATTGATTTCGGAAGCGCTACCTGGAGGCGCGAAAATTTGATTTTGAATATTGCAATCGGGTATCCATTTTAAGATGTTATTTCAGGCATCCATTCTTCATTCTTTCATTCTTTATAGTCCTTCAGATATAGAAATTTGAGAAAAAATTTCCATTTTTGAAAAATGAGAAGATTCAGAAATATATTGTTGCTATATACCCTTATTCTAGGTTGCTTTTCGGCGATGATGTACTGGATTGCCCAATCTGGAAAGGTACTTGAATCCGGCAGGGGTATCAGTGTAAAGATAAATGAAACCACTCATTGGCAGGAGTTTATAAATACCCTGATTCAGAATCTGGCGCATCCTTTGGCGTTATTGCTGGCTCAGATCATCACCATCATAATCGTGGCCCGCCTGTTGGGCTGGCTTTGTAAAAAGATCGGGCAGCCAACCGTAATAGGAGAAATTGCGGCAGGTATTTTATTAGGACCTTCTTTTATCGGGATGTACTTCCCTGAGTTTTCAAAAGCACTTTTCCCTGTTCAATCGTTGGGGAACCTTCAGTTTTTAAGTCAGATCGGCTTGATCCTCTTTATGTTTATGGTGGGTATGGAACTCGAACTGAAAACACTTAAAAACAAAGCCGTTGATGCTTTTATTATCAGTCAGACCAGTATTATTGTTCCATTTGCTCTCGGGATGGGACTTGCCTATTTCATCTATTTATCGTTTGCCCCACAAGGTGTTCAATTCTTATCGTTTGGCCTTTTTATTGGCATTGCCATGAGTATCACCGCTTTTCCTGTTCTGGCAAGAATTGTGCATGAACGGGGAATTCATAAAACAAGGCTGGGTGCCATTGTCATTACCTGTGCGGCAGTTGACGATATTACCGCATGGAGTTTATTGGCAGCCGTAATTGCCATTACCAAAGCCGGTTCGTTCGAAAGTTCCATTTATATAATTTTGATGGCCATCGGCTATGTTTTGTTTATGTTTTATGTGGTGAGGCCCTTTCTGAACCGTGTGGGAGATTTGCACCCATCGCGCGAAAACCTGAGCAAACCTTTTGTTGCCATCTTCTTTTTAACATTGATCCTATCAGCCTATTCAACTGAAGTGATTGGGATCCATGCATTGTTTGGGGCATTTCTGGCAGGAACGATCATGCCTGACAATATGAAATTCCGTAATATCCTGGTTGAAAAGATTGAAGATGTGGCACTTGTGTTATTACTCCCCTTATTCTTTGTTTTCACCGGATTAAGAACTGAAATCGGATTACTCAATGACCCCTTTTTATGGAAAATTACAGGACTGATCATATTGGTAGCTGTGACTGGAAAGTTTATGGGAAGTGCACTAGCAGCCAGGTTTGTTGGCCAAAGCTGGAACGATAGTTTATCCATTGGTGCATTGATGAATACACGGGGTTTAATGGAATTGGTAGTCCTGAATATTGGTTATGATTTAGGAGTGTTGAATCCTCAGATTTTTGCAATGATGGTCATTATGGCACTCGTAACTACTTTTATGACTGGACCTGCACTTGACCTTATCAATAAGTTGTTCAGAAAGGAACCCGCCATCCCAATCAAACAGGTCACCGTGACGGCGAAATACAAAGTTCTGATTTCTTTTGCAAATCCTGAAAAAGGAAAGGTGCTGCTCCGGCTTGCGAACAATCTTGTAAGGAAGATGAAGGACAATGCTGCAATAACTGTCATGCACCTGTCACCCAACAATGAGCTGAATCAGGTGAATATTGATGATTATGAGCATGATAGTTTTTTGCCGGTCATCGAAGAATCACACCTTCTGAATCAAAAGATAACCACACTTTTTAAGGTTACCAATGATATCATGACAGAGATTACCGAGGTTGCGAATAAAGGAAACTACGATTTGTTGCTGGTAGGCCTTGGTCAGTCTATCTTTGAAGGAAGTTTGTTGGGACGGATACTGGGGTTTACAACCAAAATTATTGATCCCGACAGGTTCATTAATACTTTGACCGGTAAAGAGAAGTTGTTTGAAAAGTCACCTTTTGAGGAGAGCACACGAATGATTCTGGCCAAAAGCGAAGTGCCGGTAGGAATTCTACTGGACAAGGGTTTCACGAAAGTGGACAAGGTTTTTATTCTGGTATTCAATCTTAAAGATACTTTTCTGTTAGGATATGGGCAGAAGATGATCGCCAATTCTGGTACAATAGTTACATTACTTGATATAAACGGACAGATTAAAGAACCTGAAATGAATGAGTTGGTTAGTGGGATTGAACAGATGGCCCCAAATCATATCCAACTTCTTAAACAACATCCAATAGAGAGTGAATTTTTACAACAAAATGATTTGATGATCATCAGCCTCGAAAGTTGGAAGAATTTAATTGAAAAACATACCGTTTGGTTGGCCAATGCACCCTCAGTTTTGATCATTTCAGAAAACCACATTCACGGGAAAATCTAAGAAGACGCCACAGTTGGGCAAATTGATTTCTGGTGTGCTACCTAGCGGCACAAGAATTTGATTTCGATATTGCGATAGGGTATCCGTTCTAACAATAAGGTAATAAGGTTATTGATGTAGTAGGTTATTTTGTGTTACTAAGGTTAAAAAATTGAAAATAAGGTTTTTAAGTCCAAAGTCTATGTTGTTCAAAAACCTTATTTTTTCTTATAAACCTTAGCAACCTAATAAATATGCCAGAAGTCGAACCTTATTCCCTTATTATTGTCACTAGTTTTTTAGTAAGAGTGCATAAACTCATCATATAACAATTTTTGAATGAGCTTCTTCTGCAACCTTGGGGAGCGGGATATCAAGGAATGAGGATTCTTTAATCTGTAATTGTAAAACTATTCATTTTAAATTTCTCTACTCATTTGAATTTGTGTGAATTATACAATCATTTACTAAGATAGTGTAACTCTTTGCTGAATGAAGTCAGGTACTTTCGTGAGTGAAAATTTAATTCTGATCAGTCTTCGAACAAAATTAATTGTCAAGTAAATGAAAGGGAAAATTAAGATGACTTAATATTGAACTCAGGCAAGTCGCATAGCAAACCGCTTTGTTTTTCGTTATCAAATGACCTGAAACACTTTCTGATATGCAAAATCAACATGAAAAATAAATTTAATTTGAAAGTAATATGACAAAATTATTTATGATGCTCCTGTCTGTCGTTCTTATGACAGGTATGGCAACTACTTTAAAAGCCCAAACATCCTCAACTTTAAATACACCCGCTGGAGTCGTTTTTATAGTTCCTGCTGCCCTTACCCAAACCTCTCAATTGCATTTTGGTACGATAAATTTAGTGACCATTGCTGCGGGTACATGTATCCTGTCAACGGCAGGTGCCCGAACTTTTACAGGTGGACTGAATGGCTCAGCAAGTGTTCCATTGGCCACCAATGCTGCCTATACCGTAACAGGTAAAATTGGAGCAACGTATGCAGTTACATTGCCTGCTGCAGCAGTAACCCTTAGAATGGGTGTTTCTGTAGCTGCTCCTGATAACGTGACCGTTAGTGCATTTACATCCAGGTTTTTGGGTGCACCTGCCGATGCATTGACCAGCAAACTTAGCATAACTGGTACCGATAGCTTTGTTGTTGGAGCTACATTAACAACAATGGCATCACAGAATGCAGGTGTCTATGCAGGAACTTTTAACATAAGCATTGATTACAATTGAAAACAGAATTATTATGAAAAGATTATTATTGCTTTTGCTGATACCAATTTTTGGTTTTTCATTTCAATCCCTGGCTCAGGGAGATTTGATCATTTCACCGGCACGACTGGTGTTTGACAATAAAAAACAGATGCAGGAACTTAATTTAGTAAACATTGGAAAAGATACTGCCGTTTATACCATTTCATTTGTCCAGAAAAATATGAAAGAGGATGGAAGTTTTGTGAATATTGTAGAGCCCGACGCAGGTCAGATGTTTGCCGAACCCTATATGCGGATATTTCCACGAATTATAAAATTAGCTCCAGGAAAACCCCAGGTTATTAAACTACAATATGCACGAAAAAGTGATATGGTGGATGGCGAATACCGTTCCCACCTATTTTTTAGGGCGGAAAAGGGCGATACCCCACTTGGTATGTCCGATGTCAAAATCGACTCTACCAAATTAGTGGTTCAGCTTATTCCGGTATTTGGGATCAGTATCCCAATTATTATCTATTCCGGATCTGTTAATATGGCATCAACGCTGAGCGATATGAAAATATCCAACGAACTAAAAGATATACAAACACTTAAGTTCGCTATAAACAGAACCGGCAACAAATCCCTTTATGGAGATCTGGCAGTTGAATTTGCACCAAAACAGGGCAAGCCTTATCCTGTAGGTATGATGAATGGTGTAGGAGTCTATACGAACATTGACAAGCGAAATATTACTTTGAACCTAGCCAATGCTTTAGGCAAAAAATTAAAAAATGGGAAACTGAAGGTGAAATACATGAGTAGCAACGAAAAGAAGCCTGTTCTTCTTGCAAAAGCTGAACTTGAGATTGATTAATGCCTGATTTTAAATTCATTTTTTACCAACAGGTTTTACAGATTAAATTGATGCGATCAGATCATAGATAATACTGGAAATCACCTAAAGTTTGACAAATTGTAGTTCAACCACAGTGGATAAAGTATAGTTTGTCAAACTTTAACAGGGTACTGTAACTATGAATTTTAACGGACAAAGGAACAAATTGCAAGAAGCTGGTAAAGATGAAAATTCAAAATATTAATAATTGGATTAAAAAATTCCTGCTTCTGCCTGTGGTTGGTTATTTACTTGTCATTCAGGTTCTTGCACAGACTGCAGAGAAAGAAAAATCATTAATAGTTACCGCTGTTCAGTTTATTCATTTTGGTACATTTTATTTAGTGGGGTTTTCTGGTGGCACTATTACTGTTGGATATGATGGGACCAGGACTTCGACTGGTGGAGTTATACTGTTAGCGAATGCTCCAATCGCTCAACCTGCCATTTTTGAAATAAAATCTTGCGAGGGGCATAATATAATTCTCTCGTTTAATCCTAAAACTACATTGACCAGCAGCAACGGTGGTAAGCTCACGCTCGATATCGGTCCCACAAATAGAGGAATCAATGGCTCAGGCTTTTCAATAAAAAGTGATTGTAAATTTGTCTTCCCATTGAGGGTAGGAGGGACCCTTCATATTCCGGGTACTGCTCCACCTGGTGTTTATCGGGGAAACTTTGATTTCACCTGCAAGCAGGAATAAATTACGATATGCAAACTGTATTTGGAAAGTTTGTTATTTTGTTGCTATTTATATTATTACCTCAATATCAAGTAAAAGCGCAAGATAGTATTGTTGCTCCTGCCGATACTTCTTTCGTATATGATGAAATCCCCGTAATTGTATTGGTCAACGAGTACAAGAATTTTTATTTGGATGTTTTATGCACAAATAACAATTTGTTGTACATCAATATTGATGAATTATTCAAAACACTGACAATCTCAAGTACGGTAAGCCTTAAAGGGGATAGCATTTCAGGCTTCATCGAGAATGAAAGCCAGGTCTATCTGATTGACTATTCTACCGAACAAATTAAGGTGGGCAATAAACTGTTTAATTCGCCACATGGACTGGTCAAAGAAATGGATGCGCTATACATCGAATCATCTTTATTGAGACAGGCATTTGGCATAACATTGGCATTTGATTTCAGTTCGCTGTCCATACAATTGACTTCAAATTTTGAATTGCCCTTAATTAAACAACTTCGGATCGAAAAATTGCGGACCAATACGTCAAAATTGAATGCGGAAGAGTTGGTAGATACAATCATGGGAAGGAATTATCATTTTTTTAAGTTCGGAATGGTAGATTGGTCTATTGTTTCTTCACAAATATCGAATGGTTCAAACCAAAATAGTTTCAGCCTTGGATTAGGGACTGAACTCCTGTATGGTGAAGCCAATATCACTTTAAATTCCTATTCCGGTCAAAAATTTGACAATCGTCAATTGTCCTACCTTTGGCGATGGGTTGACAACGATAAATCATTGATCAAACAAGCCATGGTTGGTAGGATTTCGGACCAAACCGTTTCTTTCATCAATTCTCCGGTGGTTGGTGCTGTAATCAGGAATTCTGCTACTTCTGTAAGAAAGGCAAGCGGATATTATACGATTAACCAATTTACAGAGCCCGACTGGACAGTTGAACTTTATATAAATAATGTATTGGTCGATTATACAAAGGCCGATCCTTCAGGTGCTTTTGTATTTAAAGTCCCTGTAGTCTATGGATATACGACATTGACATTGAAATTTTATGGGCCATTGGGTGAAGAACATTCTGAGAATCGAACGATTAATGTACCTTACACCATCATGTCTCCAAAGGAATTTGAATATAGCCTTTCAGTGGGAATTGTGCAGGATAGCAGTTTAAGCAGGTTTGGCAAAGGGGAAATTAATTATGGGATAAATCGTATTTTAACAGTTGGTGGCGGTTTGGAGTATTTATCTTCAATCGCAAATGGCACCTTTATCCCATATGTAATGACTACAATACATCCATTTAACAGACTGACAATCTATGGTGAATATGCTTATAGGGTCAGGTTAAGAGGGTTAATGGATTTGTATTTTTCAAAAGATGCACTTCTGGAAATGGAATATACCAGATACAAAGATGGACAGCTTGCTGTCTATTTCAATCCATCCGAAGAACGGAAGATAAAGGTATCGTTGCCATTAAAATATAAAAAGTTGAACGGATTTGCTAAATTGGATTTCACCCAGTTTGTTTATAAGCAATTTACATCTAATCAGGCCAATATAATGGTTTCTGCCTATTATTCCGAATTCAGTTCCAATCTGTCAACACAACTCAATTGGGTTGAGCTTCAATCGACCTATATATCCTCGAATTTATCTTTATCCTACCGGTTGATCAATGGAATTGCAATAAGCCCTTCGGCACAATACAATTTAAGTCAGGGAAATCTTTTAGCCGCTAAAATAGTTGTTGAGAAAAGAATTACCAACAAATATGCTTCAATCTCTTATGAAAGGAACGCAAGGAACGGCGATAATCTCTTTAGTTTAAACTTGAAATACGATCTCCCCTTTGCGAAAACCAATTTGTCCGCTTCAATCAGCCGGGGTAGCGTTGCTATTTCAGAAAGTGTTCAGGGAAGCCTCGCTTTCAATGGTGGAAACCATTACATCCAGACGGGCAGTAATTCTTCCCTATCCAAAGGGGGTATAGTCCTATACCCTTTTCTTGATTTAAACAACAACGGACTTTTTGATGTCGGCGAACATAAGGTGAAATTGAGTTCTGTCAGAGTTTTGGGTGGCAAAATGATCGACTCCAATAAAGATTCTATCCTGCGAATCCCCGATCTTAATGCATTTTCAAGCTATATCATTGAATTGAACGACAATGATCTGGAGAATATTGCGTGGCGGTTCCAAAAACAAAAGTATCAGGTGTTGATAGATCCTAACCAGTTTAAACGCATCGATATCCCAATATTCCCGGTAGGTGAGGTGAACGGTATGGTTTATAAGGATGAAAATAATTCAATGAAGGGAATTGGTCGAATCCTGATCAGGTTTTATAATAAGAATAGTGGGAAGATGGTTGCTGAAACACTTTCAGAATCAGATGGATACTTCACCTGGCTGGGATTTGAACCTGGAGAATTAGTCGCCCGAATCGATTCCGCACAGTTAAAGGATTTAAACTTTGTTGTAGAACCATCACAGAAAGAGTTTACTATCAAGATATTAGAGGAAGGCGATGTAGCTAGTGACGTTGATTTCATTTTGAAGAATATGAAGATCAAGGTGGTTCCCCCCATTCCAAAGGAGACTAAAGTTAGTCCTAAATCACAACATAAATTGGTGCCAAAGAAATAATTGCTTATCGTTGATTTTCACCTGCCTCATTTTATTATTGATCCTTTGATGTGTGAATTATGTAATTTCTTAACAAGACTATGTAACAATTATAAGCACTCATTGCTGCACATTTGTAATGTGAAAAAACATTCACAATTAAACTAAATTCCAATGAATAGTATTAACGATAACCATAAAATAGCGGCATTACATTCAGAAGAAGCTTCCAAACTTCACCATGAAGCATCAAAGTATTACGAAGCTGGGAACCATGAGAAAGGCCACCTCTGCACCCTACTGGCAAATAGTCATACCGTTCATACTGTTCAGGCACAGAATGAAATTGTTAAACAATATACTGTAAAATAAGAGTTGGTCACATCATTTGTTTTACAAAATAATCAAGATCACATTATGAGTGGGAAAGCAAAGAATCAACAAACAATTCAGAATCCTTCAAAACAAGGTGCTCCCTTATGGGCCAGATATCGCACTGAGATGCACAAGTCCTTTCCGTCGCCGTTTAAAGGTGCGAATGATTCCCTTGCTGATGGAGTCAATCAGGCGATCCGCGAGTTAGATCATCTTAAGCCCGAAAAAGTCGGTGGTCCTGCATTTTTGGGAAAAAATTCGGCTCTCACGATTGATTTTGAGAATGTAAAGGATTCTACTTTAAGTCAAAAGATGAATACCTCTGGCAATGTGATCAAACAAATGATCAAATTGTTTGAAGGACTTCCCAACTGGGGCCATCCGCTCACCATGTGCAATGTTGTGCCACAGGGCAATACTGCGGCAGTTGTTGCTGCAATATTGTGCGAAATATTTGCACCCAATCTTCTCGAAGGCGAATATGCATGGAACATCCACCAGGCTGAATTGGAATCAGGAGGAATACTCGCCAATCTGGCAGGATGGGAATCCAAAAAAGCAGGTTGCATCTATACCTATGGAGGTTCAGGATGCTGGACTTATCATCTGAAATATGCACTTGCAAGGGTACTTCCTGATTCGCGAAATAAGGGGGTACGGACCGATGCAAAAGTGATTTGTTCCCAGCAGGCACATTATACGATGCTCAACAGTACCGATTGGATGGGCCTGGGGATGGACAATATCATCAGGATAAAGACAGATATTGATTCCAATGCAATGGATATGGCTGATCTTGAGGAAGTTCTTAAAGATTTGACAGAAAGAAAAATACCTGTCGCTTCAATCGTGTGTACAATGGCAACCACGGATGCAAATGCATTTGATCCTGTTGAAGAGGTCCGTAATCTGATGGATAAATACCCGAATCCAGACGGATATGGAAAAGCCTTGTTGTATTGTGATTCTGTAATTGGCTGGTCATGGATCGTGTTCAGGAATTATGATTTCAAAACGAATCCACTTGGTTTTTCTGACGTGTTTTTAATGTCAAGATGTAACATAATGCCATGAATGCGTTTTTCTCCATTCCAACCCACAGTCATTAATTGATAATGATCATGTTCTCTATCAATCATTAACTGTAATTCCACATCTCCATAGGAGGGTTGATATTGACTGTATTCTTGGAGGATACTTTGAATATAATTTCGATATTTTTCTAATTTATCCATTGATATATTGCCTCCTGGTCAATGTTATAGACAATAATTTTTAACTGATAATCGGCAATGGCTATTTGAGTAAATTCTAGCTTAATCAATTATGATTGCATTAATCTTGTGCAGCCAATAAAGATTC
>JBAXWR010000156.1:0-17007 GCA_037128295.1 Mariniphaga sp. | reverse complement strand
CCATAAGGTAAATCTTGTATTTGACCGGGTGGTTGGTTTCCGTGGCACAAAAAGTAACTGTGAAACCTTTTGTTGCAACAGAGCCCAAGTAAATATGTGTGGGTCTCCCTATTTTCGGGGTGAGGTTATTTTTCGACTATCTTTATTTCCTCTTCCGTTAAACCATAAAGCTTGTAAATGAGTTGGTCGATTTCGGATTCAAGAAGTGTTGTATCCTTACCAGCTTCCGATTCTTTAGTGGCTATGACCTGAGATACAATTGAAATAATTTTTTCTTTTCTTTCATTTTCAGCTTCTGCAATTGGGAAATCTTTAAGATAAACATAGCTGGGTTCATAAAAGTCACCTCTAAGTTTTGGCAATATATTCTTAAATAAATAAAATGTCAACTTACTATTCAATATACCAAGTAGATATAAATCCGAGCTTGCTATTATAAAACATTTTTGGTTGGTATAAACATTACTTTTATCGAATATAAATTCAGGTTGCTTACAAATATTTGGATAAATAATTTTTAGCTTTTCAAATTCACCATAATAATCACATGCACGTAGTTCCCACCAAAAATCGCCTTTGTCGGTTCTTATTTCAGCCCTTTGTTTGAACGGCAACAGATGATTGGCAATGGCTGGATAATTCTCACTAAACCAATGCCATGCGATCTTGTCGGAAAGAAAACCGTATCGTGGCACAGGTTCCGCAAGATGGTTAGGATCGTTCTCGGGCAAGTTTTTTTTAATGGTAAACCCTTTGGGTACCATAATCAACCAATTTTTATTTTCGGGTTGGCAGTACCGTTTTATTTCTTTACCTGCCAGAAATGGTTTGATTAGTTCCATGCTTTTAATATCTTCTGAAATAAGCTTGTTTTTTGTTATTTCATCAATTACAAAAGCCTCGTTATACCCTGTTTTAATACCATAGAATATCTTCCCTGCGACATATTCGCTAAGTGGTTTACCAACAGCTTTTAGCTTTTGCACTAGTTTTTGAACTGTTTCATTTACCATCAGCCAACCACTGTCAAGTAACTGATCCTGGTTTACACCAAACTTTATTTCTTCAATACACTTGTCCAACCCATTTGGAAAGGAAAGCGTGTTAACATTGGCCGCAGTAATGGAACTTGACTTAGATTTTGCTTTTTTAATCGCACATAAACAAGGATAAGTGGTGGCTTCATCGAACACGGGTAAATCACCAAAATCAACTATCGAATTGATTGTGTATTGCTTGACCCAGTTTCTCAACTTCCCTCCATAACCGGCCCGCATCCATTTATTGGGCAAGATATAGATGAATGATCCATTATTTTTAAGCATATTTAAACCCCGTTCAACAAAATAGACATACAAATCGGCTGTTCCTACAAAGGTTTCATAATTTGCTTGAAGGTGGGTTTTGATATTTGTAAGTTCTTCCTGTCTGATGTACGGTGGATTTCCAATGATCACATCGAACCCAATAAAATCACCTTCCTCATTGAGTACCTCAGGAAATTCGAATCTCCATTCAAAAGCGTTTTCGTAGATTTTATTGCTCCGTATCTCTTCCAGTTCAGTTTCAATCTGTATAATTGTATCGGTCAACGTTTTTACCTGTTTGTCCCAAACCAGCTTTTCGGTTTTCGTGCGTTCAAAAAGGGATGTTTGCATGGTCAATGCAAGCAAATCACCTTTAGCCATGTTCAACTTAAATAGCCGCTTGTCGTTGGAGGCAATCTCTGATTCGAAATCGCCTTTAATTTGGGAGATCATGCGTTCCATTGCCCGCTTCTCCTCCTTGGTTTGGGCATTCCGGTAGGTCATAATGGCAAGACGGTAACTGTCGATGCTCCATTTGCTTTTTTTCAAAGCCTTTTTGATATCCGAATCAAGGGCAAAACGGCTGATTAATGAATTGCCACACTTGATGTTGATGTCGATGTTTGGAAGCGTTTCCAGGGTCTCCAGGCCTGACAGGTTTAGGTCGGATGAATTTTTAAAACCTGTCAGGTCTTGCTTATAATAGGCGTTTTTCAACAGTTCGATCCAAAGGCGCAACCGGCAGATCTTTACCGAATTCGGGTTGATATCGACACCAAAAAGACAATTCTCGATGATTGTCTGCTTTTCGTGAAAAAGGGTTTCCTGGATACGCTGGCTCTCTTTGCTTTTCGGGTTGTAATCGAACAGTTTACCTTCATCGTCGATAACGATCAACTCGTCGTTTTCTACAACCACACTGTATTCTTTAAGGCGCAAACCTTCACGGTCGAGCAATATCCTAAGATGGCTTTTTATGGCAATTATTTCATTGAGCGCGGATACCAGGAAATGCCCCGAACCTACTGCCGGATCGCAAATCTTAAGGCTGTTCACAATGCCATTGGCCTCATTGCGGTCCTCGATTTTATCATACACTCCTGCCAGGTCGGTACAATCCCATTTTTTAACCTCGTTGAATTTTTGGACCACGGCGTGGCGGATCGTTTCGCGGGACATGTACATGGTAATAAAACCGGGGGTAAAGAACGATCCGTCCTTGTAACCATTGATTTTTTCGAAAATCAAGCCAAGCACCGAGGCGTTGATGAGCCGTTTGTTCTCTTCCTGGATTTCTTCGCTCCCCTCGCTGGCAAAATCGTAGGCGTTCAGGAACTCAAAAATATATTCGATAATATCTAGTTGCCCGGTGCGTTTGTTCCCTAGTTTGTCCTTGATCACTGTCGATGAAACAATTGGAAGTTTACCATCGCGCAATTGACCAATAAAAAAGCAAGAATGTTCTATTTCGGTAGGCTCGAACAGCGAACTGTTCAGGTAAGGTACATTTGCAAATGTTTTCTTTACCTCATCGTTTCGTTCATGTGGCTTTCGGGCCAACACGCTAAAGAACACGCTGTTTAAATCGTCAAGGTTTCTAATTTTTTCAAGATTGAGAAAGGAATATGCCTTGTCGCAACGATGGTACTTGATCAGTTGTGCTTCGAGCAGTTTAAGGAATAGGATGCGGTTGATCCAGGTAATCGACAATTCCAATGCGATGGTAAAGAGTTGTTCCTGGTAAGTTTCCCCAAATTGTGAGGGTTTTTGAAGCCGGGATATTTTGTCGAGGCTGTCAAGCTGGAAAATTGCGCTTTCGATCAATGAACCGGAATTTCGTTCGCCCTCTTTCTTGCGTTGGATGAGTTTCTTGCTGCCATCCTTTGTTTCGGTCAACCCGATAATGTGCAGCAGCTCGCTATAAAAAGCCTTGTCAAGGCTGTTGCTATCGTTGGCAAACGGGAGTTTTAAAAGGTGTTCCGGCGAAAGGAGCTTATAAAGCGCAATTAATACCGTATCGTCATTTTTATCGTTGTTGCGCAATGGTTTATCATATTCCCTGATATCGAACCATGTAAAGGTGATCTCGTGCGAAATGGCTGCTATGGCTGGCTCTGCAATTTGCTTGTAAAAGAAATCTGTTGTTTTGCCCGACAGCCGCCCTTCCTCAAAATCGACAAATTGTTTGACCAGATTTTTGTTTTCGGCAAACTCTTTTTCGAACAGGCTGGCATCGAAGATGAACCATTCGTAAATATTGGTGGCGACAAGATGCTTTATCTCAAGATTTTTATGCGTGATCCGCTCCCGCAGATAATACAAAACTAGTTCCTGAAATGCCTTGGTGTTGATATTATCCGTCTTGAGCATTTCTGACTTGTTGGTCGGTTTTTTTGCTTCGATAATGATACCTACGGTTCCGGAGGCATTGTTGGTGTTGTGCACAACCAGATCGTTCCGGCCCTTGGTGTTGATATAATTGTTTGACCCGTAATAAGTGCTTTTGAGAAAATCGACAACCAGGTTTTTATGGAACTCCTCTGTTTCTGACTCGTTGATCCTGTCCAACAAGCTAATCAGGTTGGATTTGAACAATTCGATTTCATTCCTGTTGGCTTTTACTTTGAGGAACGCCTTGTTCAAAGATTTGCGTGGATTCAGGAGGTTAATGACGTTCATCATGGAAATTGATAAAAGGTATTTTGCATTTGGGATTGAAAATGCAAATATAAGTACAATGGATATAAATTCAGCAATACGAATGAAATGATTATTTGGAATTTACAGGAGCTATTTTTATTGCCGAAATGTACTCGGTGAGGCTTTGACTGTGGTGGAGCCCGATTTTTTTACGGATTTTGGCACGGGCTACTTCAATCGAAGCAGGCGAGGACAGCAGAAGAACTGCAATCTCCTTGGTATTCAAATTCATTTTGAGGAATGTGCATATCTTTTTCTCGGTAGGTGTCAGTTCGGGATGTTGATCATCAAGCCTTTCATAAAAATCGGCATGTACGTCCCTGAATTGGGTTTCAAAAATATTTAGAAAATCACTTTCATAGTTCGTTTTATTGTCGTTAATGATTTTCCTGACGATTTCCATTCCTTCCTTATTGATGTAAGGAATCAGCTTTTTTATTTCAACCAGTAGCTCTTCGTTCCTTTTCTCGTAATTGGCAAGGTGCAGCGCGGCAATTGCAAGTTCTTTCTTATGGTGTTCAATTTCGGTCTTTAATCTATCCTCCCTTTGTTGCCTGATGGTTTTATTTGCCGATGAAATCTTTAACATGGATTTAGTGCGGGCCAGTAATTCAATCTTGTCAATTGGTTTCCTGATGTAATCGACTGCACCAATCGACATTGCAGTCCTGAGATCATAGGCTGATAACATGAACCCAGTCATCATAACAATCGGAATATCGCAGAACGCTTCAATAGCCTTCATTTTTGTGATCAACTGCATGCCGTCCATTACAGGCATTTCCCAATCGGTAAGTACAAGGTCGGGAACAACTTTATGGACCACCTGAAGGGCAGTCTCACCATTTAATGCCTGAAACAATTCGAACGGTTCCCGCGATTCGATATAATATTTTACAATCCCTTCGAGGAGAGCGGGTTCGTCATCTACAATCAGTATTTTTTGCTTGTCCATTTTCGGCAAGATTAATTAATCGGTTGAATTCAACCTGATTCTGAACGTTAATTGCACCAAATAACAGGGAAATCCAATCGTTCACGGTACTTCCCGAAGTCTCTTTCAACGGGTCGAGAATTTCATGAAAACGGGAAATCTCAAATATCTCAAATTCCTTTACTTGTTCCACCACTTTTTTCAGTACTTCAAAATCGGTTTCAGTAAGCATTAATTCACTTTTGCGATCCTGATCAGTATTTTCATTTTTTTCAACTTCACCAGTCGTTGTAGCAAACGGAATCGTGAACCAGAAACTGCAACCTTTCCCAGGCTTGTTCCAGACACCGATTTTTCCACCATGTGCCTCTATTGCCATTTTACAAAAGGTAAGTCCCAGGCCAGTGGAGTGATTGCCGTCGTTTTTCCCAAACTGCCTGTATTTATCGAAGATATAGGGTAACACTTCGTCTGGAATAGGTTCCCCATAATTTGTCATACTGATATGGATGACGTCATCGTCCAATTGTTCAGCGAAAACATCGATGCTCTGGTTTTGGGGCGAAAATCGGATAGCATTTACCAGCAGATTATCAAAAACACGTGCCAGAACCTCCTTATCGGCAAGTACGTGGTAGTCATCAAGAAGAAAGCGCAATTCCAGATTTTTCTCTCTCAGGCTGATTTCCTGTCCGGTTTTTACCTCTTCCAGCATGTTGCGCAGGCAATGGAGTTCCTTATTGAGCCGGAATTCGGTATTCTCATATCTTTCCACATCCAACATGTTCATAATGAGCCGTAACATTTTCCGGGCCGGGTGGATCACAGCCGGGTTGTCCACACAGGCCATGATCTGGCTCAATGGATTCTTCAGGTCGTGGATCAGCGCGTGGGTGAGCGATTCTTTAAAGTGGTCCAGTTTGTCAAGACGTTCGTACTGTTCCGTAATTTTTTCGGATTGCGCTTCAATCTCTTCCTTTTGTATGAATAATACTGTTTTTTGTTTTTGAATAAGAAATATTCCGATAAGGATTACAATGCAACCAACTAACAAACAGGCAATAACAATATTTTTCCAAAACCCCTTGGTATTTTCAGAATCAAGCAATATTTTTTGAACCTCGATCTCCTTTTGTTTTTGTTCGGTTTGATACTTCTTGTCGAGTTCTGTAATTCTATTCCAGTTTTGCTCACTATTCATGTCTTCACGCGTAACGGTTTCGATGAGGTGATAATAAAGTGCATTTTTGAAATCTTCTTTTTCTGCGTAAGCGAGGCGCAGAATATTTGCTGATGTAGATTTATAGGCTAAGATATTCAATTCCACTGCATTTTGATAACCTTTTAATCCAGATGTAATTGCTTTTTCATATTGTTTTTGATCGAAATAGGTTCTGGCAATATTGATATAATAATTTGGAATATCAACCTTACAATTGATTTGTTCTGCCACCTCAATCGCTTTTCCGAAATACTCAATCGCATTGGGATAGTTTCCCTGTCGACGGAAATAAGCACCTAGAATATTCAAACAACTTAATTTTGTCCTGTTATCGTTATTTAGCTCAGAAAACATCAGTGCCGAATCTGCATATGATTTACATAGTTTGAAATAAGAATCCACCGTGCTTTTTTCAACCTTGAATTCACCTGGAGATAGAATTTTTGTCAAATCAAATTTCGCGTCATTGTGCTCGGCAAGTTGATAGTAGGTAGAACTAATATGCTCGTATAGTTCAGGATACTGTTGGCCAACATTGTTTTTTTGAGCTAATTTTTTCGACAAATACAAATAATAGATACTCTGGTCGAGAAGCCCTATGCAACGGTTTAAGTCGCCAATCTGATAAAGAGCGATTATTCTGCTGGAAATTAAGTTATTATTTTCTGCAATTTCCAGTGCCTGAAATAAGTATTTATTTGATTCGTCGTATTTTCCGCTGAGTTTTTCGATATTGCCCAGATTGATCAATACTTTACAATGCAAATCTTGATTAGTGTCTGGCAACGAAATCTGAAGGATCTGATTTGCACAACTCAGTGCGCTATCGACATTATAATCAATCAGATCATAAGATAATTCGATTAATTTGGAAATATTGCCGGCTATTTTGGGGATTTTTCTGAATTGAACCAACAGCGAATCGGTTTGTGCGGTCAAAAGCCCATTCAATAATATGATTTGCAGTACTAGCAGAAGTAAAACTTTTTTCATTCCCCCATTCGTCAATTTGGATTTTTAAATTGTTTGGCAAATTTTGAGGTTCAAAGATAAGATTAATTTAATTTTGAATCCTGCATGGTTTACAAAAATAAGCTAATTTGCCCAACAATTTAGAGAGTAATGATCAGTTCACAATATGACATGGTTACCATACTTGGACCTACTGCTTCCGGGAAGACGGAAGTGGCTGTGAACCTTGCACATATCATCGGTGGCGAGGTCATTTCAGCCGATTCGCGACAGGTCTATCGTGAAATGGATCTTGGAACCGGAAAAGACATTGAAGAATACCGGATCAATGATGTGGACATTCCTTATCACCTGATTGATATTGCCGAACCCGGTTATCAGTACAATGTTTTTGAGTTTCAGCGCGATTTTCTTAAAGTTTATGACGAACTAAAAGAGAGGGAAAAATTCACTGTTCTGTGTGGCGGTAGTGGAATGTATCTCGAAGCCATTTTAAAAGGTTACAGGTTAATTCAGGTTCCTGTGAATGAACAGAGAAGAAGCGAATTGCAACTTTTGACACTTGACGAGTTGGTTGAATTACTAAAATCCTATAAATCAATCAATAACACAAGTGATACAGAAAATAGGAAGAGAGCAATCAGGGCGATTGAAATTGAAGAATTTTGCATTGCCAATCCTGGAACCGATCTCTCTTTTCCGGAGATCAGCAGTTTAATCGTAGGCGTGAAATATGATCGTGATTCACGGCGACGGAGAATTACGGCAAGGTTAAAACAGCGCCTTGAAAATGGAATGATAGAAGAGGTTGAAAGATTATTGGCTACCGGGTTAAAACCCGATGATTTAATCTATTATGGACTTGAATATAAGTATCTTACGAATTATATCGTGGATAAATTGTCTTATGAGGATATGTTTGAAGGTCTCAATGTTGCCATTCATCAGTTTGCCAAACGTCAAATGACATGGTTTAGGAAGATGGAAAGGGAAGGTTTCAATATCCGGTGGTTGGATGGTTATATGCCGCTAAGTGAAAAAACTGAAAAAATTCTTTCATGGCTTAATCCTTAAAATCCATCTGAACAAAACTATGAAGATGATCGTTAACTTAACAAATTGGTTTTACCAGTCATTATTGCGAGTTATACAAATATCGAATATGAATATAATAATAAAGACCCCCGAGCAAATCGACGGAATCCGTAAAAGTTCGAAATTGGCAGGCGAGGTGCTGCTATATATATCTGAATATGTAAAAGAGGGTGTAACTACCAATTTTTTGGATCAGTTGATCCATAATTTTATTGTAGAGCATGGCGCAATCCCAGCAACCATGAATTACAACGGTTTTCCAAAATCGTGCTGCATTTCACTTAATGAAGTAATCTGTCATGGAATTCCTTCAGATAAGGTTGTTCTAAGAAACGGAGATATCCTCAATATCGACATTACAACTATCCTTGGTGGTTATTTTGGGGATACGAGCAAGATGTTTATTGTTGGCGAGACTTCGGAAGCTGCCAATAAACTTGTGAATGCTACTCAACATTGTCTTAATTTGGGAATCCAGCAGGTAAAACCAGGTAACTATCTGGGTAATATAGGTTATGTTATTTCAAGATATGCCATATCCCAAGGATTTTCAGTTGTTTACGAATATTGCGGGCATGGGGTAGGGATCCATTTTCATGAGGATCCCCAGGTTGACCATGCTGCCAGGAAAAACAGTGGTCCCAAGCTTAGACCGGGAATGATTTTCACAATCGAGCCCATGATCAACGAGGGGCGGCCACGCGTTAAAGTTGACGAATTGGATGGCTGGACAGCCCGCACAGTCGATCATAAGTTATCGGCACAGTTTGAACATACTGTTTTGGTTACTGAAACTGGTTATGAGGTATTGACCGATGTTTCTGGCGATTATCCAATTACCTGATCAGAACTCGATTTTATAACTCAAATTGGGAATAAACAGGGCTTCCCTTCGCTCGTCAACCTTTTGGGTCTGGTAATTGAATTGAAATCCCGTAAATTCCTGATACATTGTTGCATTAATGATCTTTAGTGCTATTTCATGTGCTGATCCTTTTTTATTGATTTTATAACTTGCTGTGAAATGGCTTGTAAAAGAAGGTGAAAACTGTTTTGAAAAAGCCCGGGTTTCGTCAAAAACAGCATCGTTTGCTACGAGGGATGCGGTTGCATTCACCGGTGAATAATGATCGCCACCCTGAAAACAGATCCTGGCATTTATTCCTAAGGAGTTTTGTTTGTATTTCCCGGTTTGCCACTCTTTACCAAACAGATAATTGAAAGCAAAATTCCGGTTATAACGTGTGTCCCGCCAAATGTCATCACCTCCTTTATAGCGTGAAGTAAACAACGAACCGGTGAGCATAAAATAATAGCCATGCGATAAGTATTTCTCAAGACTGAGGTCCAGTCCATAATTTTCGCCAAGTCCGGTATTTTGTAACCGTTCGTTAAAGAACCAATCGTTTTGTTGGTTGATCATTGAAAATGAACTGTCTGCAATAACGGGTACATTAAACAGGTGCTGATAATAGGCTTCAATTTTAAAATGTAAATAATCGGAAATGCCTATATCATAGCCTAACACAAAATGGTGTGATTTAGTAAAGTCGAGGTTTTTATTGACCACATCCCCATTCAAACGATTTTTGACAAAGTAGTAGTTCAAACGTTCCAACCTGCTGTGCAGTCCATAGGCAAAACTTAAGGTCATAGAAGGCACCAAATGATATTTGATTCCCAATCTTGGCTCAACTGTGTAATTATTGTTCAGTGTAAACAATTGAGCATTTATACCTCCATTGAATGTAAATCGATTTGACAAATTGATTGTCGAGTTGGTGTAAGCCGATAAAAGTGTGCTTATCCCATTTTCTTCTACGATTGTATTCAATGGATCGCCAATTATGGGCGCATTTTTAATCAAGAGGTTATACTTCATTCCGGTGGCCGTAAAACCGGTTTTGTTCGTATGTCTGGTATTGAATTTGGTATTGAGAAAGGTTGCCAGTACGAAACTGTAATTTCGGTTGCCGATTTTGTTTTTAGGGGCCTGCTCCAAATTGGTTGCAATCCTATCCGTTGAAAAGTCAATTCCATTCATTGTAGCAGCAAGGGTTGTTTTCAGATATTGCATCTTATTCAGGGAAATCTTATGGTTAAGTCCAACTGCGCCCATGTATTGCTTAACATCCTGTTTTTCCATGTCGCTGTCGTACTTCCAAAGCGATTGATTGGTTTTTGGCTCGGCACCCGAACCATCTGTTAACCCTATTCCCCATAAAGAGATGGTACCCGCCTTTTTAGTAATGAAATTCAGTTTAAATGAGAGATCCTGGTAAGTAGTTCCACCTGCATTTTCTGGCAATATGGATTCCAGCAGTGACAATGTCGAGTAGCGGTAGTTGAAAAGGTAGGTAGAACTTCCATTTTTCTTGAAAGGGCCTTCAGCCGAGGCATCGATCCCAAGAAGTCCCAATTGGAAAGTGTGCTCAGGAGTGATATTCCCATTGCGCATAAAGATATCAAAAACCCCTGACAAGGCATTGTTGTATTCGGCTGGCATGGCTCCTGAGAAAAAATCGGAATTGGCCAGAAGCTGACTGCTCAATGCGGTCAACCCACCACCTCCAAAAGTAGTCAGGTCGGCAAAGTGGTTTGGGTTGGGAATTTCAACCCCTTCCATTTTCCACTGTAAGGATTGTGGGCTATTTCCCCTGATTACAATTGCATTATTGCTGACGTTACTCGATACTCCTGCAAAGGAAGAAACCAATCTTGCAGGATCGTCAAATCCGCCGGCATAACGCCTTGCTTCTTCAACACTTAACATTTTTGCGCTCACCGAGGCTAAGCTGTTTAAGGGTTGCTCCTTATTGACAGTGGGTTTCACTTCTACTTCTGAAAGTAATCCAGTATTTTCTTTCATAGATATGTTCAAAAAAAGCTCTTTCCCCGATGACACCTGTACTTCTTTGATCAGGTAAGGTTCGTACCCAATCATCGAAACTTGTATTTGGTACCTTCCAACAGGGACATCCCGAATAATGAAATTTCCCTGTACATCGGTTGACGTCCCTAAGCTGGTATTTAAAATGACGGTATTGGCAAAAGGCAATGGTTCATTGGAAGCGTTGTCAATTACTGTCCCTCTGATGGTTTGGGTGGGCAGTTGGGAATAGGAATATAAGCCAACAGTACTCAGAAGTAATAAAACGAAGATGAAACGTATCATAACAATATGATTTTATAAATATTTTGAAGGCTCAAAAGTCTTTCAAAATCACATTGTATGCAATACTGATTTATAAGTAGCGGTTTACAGAAGCCCCAATTTTGAAGCAAAAACAACTGCTTCCATTGAATTGTTCGCACCTAATTTTTCTAATACCCTCTGTCGGTGTGTATTAACTGTATGTAGGCTGATATCCAGATTATCTGAGATCTCCTTGCTAAGCAGACCATCCTTTACCATCTTGAGAATTTGGATTTCCCTTTTTGATAAAGTTTTGCTTATATTTTTGTCACGTTTCTTCTCGTCTTTGAATGGAATCAACCTGCCTGTCCTAAAATCGAATAACTGACTTTTGAATCCATCTTCAATTTTCTGGTTGGGTGATATATCAATTACGCTCATCGACAACCAAACATTCCCATATTTATCCAATTCCAATATCTGGTGCTGTTCAATTACCCTGATATAATCGTTGTTGGAATTTAATATCCTATACTCGTTAATGAGTTTGTAATTCGTTTTTTCATCGATTGAAAATTTAAGGTAGAGTTTAAGTATGGATACTCCCATCTCCATTAATTGGATGAAATCATCGGGGTGTATCTTTTCATCCATAAAAACCTGACCCTTTTCTTCAATAAGCTTTAAATCGAAACCCAATAATTGGCCAAAATTTGGAGAGTAAAATACATGCTCTTTTTTAAAAATATCGAAAACACTGATCCCACTTTTCCCAATAGTTGCCAAAGTTTGCAAGAATGGTCTGTGTTTATCAAGAACAGAATAATCCAGATCCTCCTGAACGAATTTTTGTGTATTTAACAACTCGAGAAAAGTGTGGATTACTTTTTCATCTGCTTTGTTGTTCATTCCTTTAATAAATTTCAGGTTATTAGAATTTTATAAAATTCTACAAGTAATTTCCGATCTCTGTTGAGGATATTATTTCAACACCCCTTGATTGCCAGTTTTCATAAGGTAATGGAAGGTTGGGCAACTCCTTGATTGCATCCCTTAGTACATAAACTTGTATTCCCCTTTCAGCCAATCCAACGACAGCTTTATCAACACAAATATTTGTAGTCACACCATATACAAAAACCTGATCGGGATGGAGTATCTGTACGATCTTCTCAGTATATTGGTTGCCAATGAATACATCAAAAGCATCTTTACGGATCACAATATTCCTGAATCGTTGAGGATCATCGAGTTCTTCAAAAATCCCAAGTTCTGTGTCCCAATCAAATAATAATGGTGCTTCCGGATCTGTTTCGCTAATAAAACGGGCACCAGAAGTTCCAGCCATGCAATGATAAGGGAACGATGAGACGAAATCGGGAATGTTTGAGAGTTCCTGTGAATTAATATAATGATAATCACATGTATTAACCACCCTTATGCCTTGGCTCTTTGCAAAATCTGTAATCTTTTTTAGAACCGGTCGAATCTCTTCAGAACCTTGCACGTACAGTTTACCAGATTGGTCAATAAAATCTTCCTGTGTATCTACATTCCAGAAAACACTCTTTTTGGTACTCATGTCCAGATATTTTAAAATAAAAAATATAGTTCATTTTTGTTTGGCTTTGAAAGCTGCCAAACCTTTGTCAAGAAAGTCAATAAAATGATCCGGATTTAAATCCCGCGCGGTAGGATCGACAAGCAATTCCTGATTATGGTCAAGTAAGACATAATAGGGTTGGGCATTTACACCAAACTTCGAGATCTGAAAATCAGCAAATTTCTTTCCGATTGTCTTCTTGATTTTTTGATCATAAGTTGATGTGACCCATTCGTTTTCAGGCAGACTTGTTTTATCGTCAACGTAAAGTGCTATAATTACAAAATTATTTTTGAGTCGTTCAAGAACCCTTGGATCAGACCATACATTCGCTTCCATTTCCCGGCAGTTTACACAACCATGACCAGTAAAATCAATGAAAACGGGTTTATTTTGAGCTTTGGCACAAGCCATGCCCTGTTCAAAATCGAAATAGCCATCCAATCCATGTGGTAATTCAAGGAACTCAGAATACTTTGGTTTTTCGCACAGCAGATTATTTTTTTCAGAGAAATTTGCATTTCCGGGAGAGTGCCCGACCAATTTTACCTCGTCTCTTATAATTTTATGCAAATCAAAATCATGGGATGTCATTGGGGGAAGGTATCCCGAAATGGCTTTTAAAGGCGCACCTAACATTCCGGGAACCAAATATACCACAAAAGAAAAAGTTACAAGGGCCAACATCAGACGTGGAACTGAAATAAATTTTGTGTCGCTATCGTGTGCAAACTTCATTTTCCCTAATAAGTAAAATCCCATCATTGTAAAAATAACGATCCAAAAGGCAATATATACTTCACGATCGAGGATTCTCCAATGATAAGTCTGGTCGGCAATGCTCAAAAATTTCAATCCAAGCGCCAATTCAATAAAACCAAGTACAACTTTCACTGAATTAAGCCATCCCCCAGATTTGGGAAGGTTCGACAACCATTGCGGAAAAATGGCAAATAGGGTAAAAGGCAATGCAAAAGCCAATGAAAAGCCTAACATCCCAATTATCGGTTTTATGACCATTCCCCCCGCCGATTCTACCAAAATAGCCCCAACTATTGGACCGGTGCAACTGAACGAGACCAAAACTAAGGTCAAGGCCATAAAAAAAGCACCACCAATACCTCCCTTATCGACCTGGTTGTCAGACTTGTTTACCCAACTACTTGGAAGGATAATTTCGAATGCCCCGAAAAATGAGAAGGCAAAAATAGTAAAGATTAAGAAAAACAGGACATTTGGAAGCCAGTGGGTACTTAACCAATTGGCAAAATCAGCCCCGAGAGTAAGGGCTACCACTGTTCCTATTAATGTGTATATCAAAATAATAGATACTCCGTATATAAATGCTTGAATTTTTGCCTGTAATTTTGATTTGCCGCTGTTCATAAAGAAGGAGACAGTCATTGGAATCATCGGAAAAACACAAGGTGTCAGTATGGCAGCTAATCCTGCTACAAAACTAAATATTAAGAACCACCACAACCCATGCTGTGGTGCATCTTTGGTCCTTGTACCAGGAGTTACAGTTGCTTTAATCTGAGCAGCATCCTTCCCAACAATATCAAAACCAAAATCGAAATCGTCGAGGGTGCAGGTCTCATTGTTGCAACTTTGGTATTCGATGGACCCTTTGATGCTAAAGGATTGAATTGTAAGCACTTTTATTTTCTGGATAAAAATCGCTTCGTTGCTGAAAAATTCAAGATCCATGTCAAATATTTTGTCATGCTCCTTTGTTGGTTTGGATTTCGGCGATATTTCTCCAACCAATTGATATTTGGTACTATCAGGAGAAAATGTAAAGGAGGTTTTGATGGGTCCACCATCTGGTAAACTAGTTGAATAGAGATGCCAGCCTGCATCAATTTTTGAACTGAAGGTTAGTTCAATTTCTCCATTTCCGATTGTTTTTTGTGAAAAAGTCCATTTAACCGGCTTCGTCAATTGACCTGGTGATAAAATACTAAGTCCGAATACCAGGGCTATTAGAATAATGAGTGTTCTTGTCATTGTATATAAATTCAAATTTTCAATTCAAAACTACAAAAAAAGCTCATGCTTATCATGCATGAGCTTTTTTCGTTTAGAAGATTATCTCTTCGTTGTTCTCGTCGTAGAACTTTGAATCTAGGAAACTCATCGCATTGATCTCCTGAATTTTCACTTTCCTGCGATATTTCCATCTCCATTTCAAAGCTTTCGATGGAAAACCCCTGTTTAGAAATGCCCCAACAAAAGGGTGTAATTTTATGGTCAATTTTCGTTTATGTAACTCCTCGAAGATGAACCTGATTTTCTGTTCAATCTCTTCGATAAACAATAAGGTTGGGGTAACTTTTCCCGAACCTTTGCAAACCGGACAAGTCTCAGCCGTTTCGATTGCCATCTCTTGACGGACCCGCTGACGGGTAATTTGCATCAAACAAAACTTGCTCAAAGGCAATATGTTGTGTTTCGTTCTATCGGAAGCCATTGCTTCCTTCATTTTCTCAAAAACTTTCTGTCGGTTTTCGTTGCCGTGCATATCGATAAAATCAATTACGATAATGCCACCCATATCACGCAATCGTAATTGATGGGCAATTTCCTCAGCAGCAGCGAGATTCACCTCAAGGGCATTTGATTCCTGATCACCAGTCTTGGACCTGTTACCGCTGTTTACGTCAATAACATGAAAAGCCTCAGTGTGTTCAATGATCAGATAGGCTCCGCTCCTGAAGGATACGGTTTTTCCAAAAGATGCCTTAATTTGTTTATCGATCCCAAAATGTTCAAGAATGGGCAATTTACCATTATAGTATTTTACCACTTTTTTCTTCTCCGGGTCGATTGTTCCTACATATTCCTTTATCTCAACGGCAATTTCCTCGTTATTGACAAAAATATTTGAAAAATCGGGGGTATATAAATCCCTGATCATTCCAATGGTGCGGTCAAGCTCTCCCAAAATCAGGGAGGGTGCTGCTTGTTTTTCCAGCTTAACAACCGCATTTTCAAACTTTGTCACTAAACGCTTTAGTTCAGGATCCAATTCCGCTACACGTTTCCCTTCAGCAGCAGTTCTTATGATAACCCCATAATTTTTCGGGCATATGCTTTGAACTAATTTTTTTAACCGGCTCTTTTCCTCAGCCGATTCGATTTTTTGAGAGACTGAAATTTTGTTGCTGAACGGGATAAGCACCATATTTCTTCCAGCTACTGATATTTCGGATGTTAATCTGGGTCCTTTGGTCGAAATCGGCTCCTTTGCGATTTGCACCAAAATTGTCTGACCTGACTTGAGAACATCTGTTATTTTACCATCTTTCGGAATATCAGGTTCCGGTTGAACCTTTAACTCAGAAGTCAACTTATTCTTTTTGGAACTAACCTGTTTAAGAAATTTGTTTAAAGTCTGGAATTGAGGGCCTAAATCCAAATAATGTAGGAACGCATCTTTCTCGTAGCCAACATCAACAAAAACAGCATTCAATCCGGGCATAATTTTCTTTACCTTGGCAAGGTAAATATCACCAACCGAGAATTTTAAATCACTGCTTTCCCTGTTTAGTTCTACCAGTTTTTTGTTTTCGAGTAAAGCGATTTCAACATGTGAGGGCGATACATCAATAATCAGTTCATTACTCACGGTCTTTACTCTTACTATAAAATAAATATTAATAAATACAAGAAACCTAAAGTGCAACAGCACTTTAGGTTCTAATTCCTTTACCTACACAAAAACTATTTTTTCTTTTTGTGTCGGTTTTTCCTCAAACGTTTTTTCCGTTTGTGGGTGGCCATTTTATGTCCTTTTCTTTTTTTACCGCTCGGCATAACTTAAAATCTTTAATTATTTTACGTTGTTTTTAACGCGGCCAACAAAAGTCTTTGCCGGTTTGAAAGATGGAATAAAATGTTCCGGGATGATGATGGTCGTGTTACGGGAAATGTTACGCGCTGTTTTTTCTGCACGTTTTTTCACGATAAAACTTCCAAAACCACGAAGGTAAACATTGTTTCCCTCTGCAAGTGAACCGGATACGGTGTCCATAA
>JBAXWR010000155.1:0-17112 GCA_037128295.1 Mariniphaga sp. | reverse complement strand
TGATCAGTTTTTATCAAAGCGCGTTCAAAACAATCTCATTTCTTGATATTGCCATTTCGGTGGTGAAAACCATCGTTTACGGGTTCACGATCGGAATTGTGGGATGCTACAAAGGGTTTAACGCATCTCAAGGAACTCGGGGTGTTGGGAAAGCCGCCAATCAGGCCGTTGTATTGGCCATGTTCCTGATTTTCATCGAGGAAGTCATTATTGTACAGATTGCCAATTGGATCAGATATTTTTAAAGCAATGCAAATATTCAAACCACATATTATCAATAAAGAAGACTCGGTCATTTCGATAGCCGGATTGTACAAATCATTTGATGATCTGGATGTCCTGAAAGGGATCGACTTTAATCTTTTTAAAGGAGAAAATGTCGCTGTACTCGGAAAATCAGGTTCGGGAAAATCTGTTTTGATCAAGATCATTGTAGGATTGCTTAAACCCGATAAGGGTGAGGTCGTAGTTCTGGGAAAACATGTCAACCAGTTAAATCGGAAAGAATTGGATGATTTGCGCTTGCATATCGGGTTTTCGTTTCAAAACAGCGCCTTGTACGATAGTATGAACGTTCTTCAGAACCTCTCATTTCCCTTAACGATGAACCGGAAAAATTTGACTAAAGGCGAAGTGCATGATGCTGCAGAAGAGGTGCTCGTTTCTGTTGGCCTTAAGGATAAAATGAATCAAATGCCTTCTGACCTTTCGGGTGGCCAACGCAAAAGGATCGGGATTGCGCGCACCTTGATCCTAAAACCGGAAATCATGTTGTACGATGAACCCACCTCCGGCCTCGATCCGGTTACAAGTACCGAAATTATAGAGTTGATCAATGAGGTCCAGCAAAAATACAATACCAGCTCCATCATCATCACCCATGACCTGACATGTGCAAAAAATACAAGCAACCGGATAGCCATGTTGCTGGATGGGAGGTTCCTGAAAATCGGGAAATTCGAGGAGGTGTTCGATACCGAAGACCAGCAGGTAAAAGGTTTTTTTAATTACAATTTTATACAATAAACCATGAATGAATCACCAAATAAACATGCCGTAATCGTAGGGCTTTTCATTTTTATCGGAATCTCTTTTTTATTGGCCGGAATCCTTATTGTGGGCAACCTCCGTGAAACCTTTAACCGGAAAATGGGGATCGTTTCATTCTTTGATGATGTGAACGGCTTACAACCTGGCAATAACGTTTGGTTTTCGGGTTTAAAAATTGGAACGGTAAAAAGTCTTGAGTTTTTTGGGAAATCCCAGGTAGAAGTCAGTCTGAATATTCAATCCAAGGCTCAGAAATACATCCGGAAGGATGCTAAAGTCAAAATCAGTAATGATGGGCTGATCGGGAATAAAATTCTTGTAATTTATGGTGGAACCGATGATTTTCCTGAAATAGAGGCAGGTGACACTTTATCAGTGGAAAAAACATTCTCCTCCGAGGACATGGTCAATACCTTTCAGGAGAACAATAATAACCTTCTGGCCATCACTGCAAATATGAAAACAATCACGAATAAACTGGCAGCCGGTGAAGGCACAATTGGCAAACTATTGAATGACAGCTCATTATATTTAAGCATCAGTTTGGCTTCCAAATCACTTGAAGGGGCTTCGTTGAAAGCAAATGAATTGATGGGTTCCCTTGCAACTTACGGTTCAGGATTGAACAAAAAAGGCACGCTTGCCAACGAATTGACTACCGATACAATTGTATTTAAATCAATAAAGGCTTCCGTAATGACTTTGCATCAAATAACCGATACTGCAAGTGTTATGATATCAATGCTTAAACAAGCTGGAAGTAACCATAAAACGGCTTTGGGTGTATTGCTCTACAATGAAGAAACCGGAACCCAATTGAAAGAGACGATGAAGAACGCAGAAAGCAGCTCTATAAAGTTGGATGATGATCTTGAAGCAGTACAGCACAATTTCTTGTTGCGAAATTTTTTCAGAAAAAAAGCCAAATATGCCAAACAGAATTCTGAGGCCAAATAGGGGTTGGATTGATCCAGAAGTAATTATTTACCGGAATTTCCAGTTATTGCTGATTGGGATGGTAACTTTCATCGCTGTAACCAGTGTCAGATCAAAAATAGGATCAGGATTGTTATTGTCCCTTAAGTACTTGATTGCAGTATTTATACCAAAATTAAATTTATTGATATAACCCAAAGTTTTAAGCGACTCGGCAATTTCCATATTCCGATAATCACTCAAATTTGGGAAATTGTACTGATTGACCTGGCCAAACAGATAACCTGAATTTTTAATTTCTATCCTGTCAGTAAATTCATAAATCAGAATGGGGGCATTTGACTCATAATTCCGATGAATAACAGCATTAAAGACTAATTCCCTGATCGACCAAAGCGGGTAATTATAGATAATCTCCTCCTGCATGCTATCGGGTTTTTGAATCAGACTTTTCTTGATAATCACCGTTTGTATAAACTCATCAATATTTGACAAGTCGAGGCAAAGGCATTTTTTGAACTCTTTTTCAAATTCGATTCCTGGTATTATTTCCTTCGATGGAATTTTGACGTATTGAATATAAGCTCCTGGAATATAATATGTTGGACGTTCCGAAAATAATATTATACCCGCATTTGTCGGGCAATCGTTCACAAGATCATAAAACCGCAAAGATGCCAATTGTTGCTTTATATCTCTATTGTTTTGTTTTAACGTCTCAGCATCAATGGCTTTGGGCAGGTAGAATGTCTTGAACAGATCGGTATTTAAATCCCTGATCGATGACCCTAAACAGGGCCGCACATCGAAAGTTTTCGACAACGAACTCCGCCTTTCAGTAAGCATCCTTTCTTCCTCAATGGTAGCTTTACTTTTTCGGGGTCCAATCCTAATCCAACATCTCCCATCATATCTTACAGGGGGATACGACGACGGTTGAACCTCAACGACAACAACATCACCTCCATCTATTTTAAATACCTGACTTACAACCAAAGAGGGTTGAGGCAATACATTTCCATTGGATTTTACATTTCCAATTTTTTGTAAGTCCTCGTCACCAATCGTCATACCATTCACTGTGCCGTCATCGTTAACTCCTAGCAGGATATAACCAGGTTTTTTGTGATTGGGGAAATCGTTCGAAAAAGCACAGGTGGCAGGGCCCAATTTATCCTCCTTAAAAGAAATTGTCCTTTCAACCCGATCTGATTCCATATCTTGCATCAACACTCTTATCTCAGCGATTGACAACATGCTTTCCCCATTTTAACATTTTAATACCAAACCCATTTTATGCTCTGGGATTGAAAAAAATCCTTTGTAAATATAGACCTAATCTATGAATGTTGAAACTCTTTTCAATAATTATACAAGTAGTTTGTCAACATCTGGGAGCATCTTTGTACATGCAGAGATTCAATTACTTAAAAATATACCCCAGTTATGAAAATAAGATTATCAGTAAAAATAATCATCGGGTCAATCCTGGTGGTCCTGATGCTGTTTATTATCACAAAAGCCCTTTTTGAGCCATTGTTGATCAGAAAAATTGAAGACACCTTTAATACAAGGTCTGAAAAATATTTGATCCAAATTAAAAAGGTCCATATCTCCATATTCGCATCCAAAATAGAGATTGATCAAATTGAAATTTCCTCCAAACAGGCTAAAAGGGATTCAAGTGATTTACAAGGTGAAATTTCTTCTATCAGCCTAAATCAGGTAAAAATCATCAAAGCTCTATTAAACAAAGAGATAGAGATTGGGTCTGTTAAAATTGGGAATTGTAATCTCAAAGGGAAAAACTTGTTTCCTTCAAATAAAGGAAGACCAATTATTTCAGATATAAACCTTAAAATTGATAGTCTGGTTTTGGACAAAGTGAATTTTATAGAGGAAAATAATTCAATATCAAATACTTACTTTATAAAGGATGGTGTTTTGCATGTATTCGATCTATTTGTTGGAAAAAATGATACCCTTGACCTTAAAGCCATTCAACGTTTTGATTTCGCTGCAAAAGAACTTGTTGCAGTTTCGGCAGATAGCATGTACACCTACAGGTTAAGCGGTGTTGCTTATGGTAATAACCCGGAGAAATTAGGGGCAGACAGTTTTTCAATTCAACCCAATTGTAACAATTACGATTTTAATGTTCGCCGTAAATTCCAAACCGACCGGATTGAAGCTGTGTTCAATGGAATTTTTATCCATAATTTTTCTCCCATTGATTACCTGAATTCAGGAAACCTGACTTGTTCCTATGTCGAAATCGGCAATATGGATTTGATGGCTTACCGTGATAAACGCAAGGTTTTTAACCATGTCAGCAAACCCGCTATTCAGGACATGATCTGTAATTATCAAGGGGTGATTAAAATTGATTCTATAGCAGTCCTGAACGGAAATATCATATATACCGAACAGGTAAAAAAAGCAGATGAGCCTGGAATGATCAGCTTCGGTAAAATAAAAGTAAGACTATCCAAAATAACCAATGATACAACCTATAAAACAGAAAATGCTTATACACAATTAAATGCAGAAGCACTCGTAATGGGAAAAGGTAAGTTGTCTGTTTTGTTAAAAAGCAGGATATTCGACCAGTCGAATACTTTTTCTGTGAAAGGCAGCCTTTCCGGTATGAATGCAAGCGACCTCAACCCTATGCTGAGAAACAATGCTTTTGTTTACGCAACCTCGGGCAAAATCGATGCAATGTATTTTAGCTTCAGGGCCAACAATTTCAAAGCTGCCGGGAATATGGTACTGCTTTATCATGGATTGGATCTGGCAGTTAAAAACAAACGGACAAATGATACAACCGGCTTAAAAGCAAGGGTCATCTCCCTATTTGCCAACATTAAAGTATTGGATGCAAATCCCAACCCAAATAAGGAAATTAGAAAAGGGATGATTGACTATCAAAGGGATCCGGAAAGGTTTATCATCAACTATTGCTTTCAGTCAATCCTGACAGGAATAAAATCCAGCCTGGTAAAGAAACCCGGAAAAATAAAACCAATCAGCAAGTTGTGATCATAGAATCGTCAATTGATTGGATATGTTTTTAAAATCTATCAACTTTAAATGGACAGTCCCCACATTGCGGATATTCATCCTGATTACAACTGGGAGGCAATTCTTGTCACCAGTAAACCAGATCATCACATCGTCTTGTTTTTTAAACATCCGGCCAACTTCAACGATTGGGCTAATCTTCAAGCATTTAATCTTCCCATATTTTGTTTTGACAGTTTCTTTTCCCAAATATCTGAATTGAAAAGGATAAATAGTATCGGCAAAATACATGTTAAAAGAAATCGTATCCCCTTCATTTACTTTTGAAAAATCGTGACGCCTAAGATAGTAGAAGCTTGAGGCTAAATCCAGAATTTTGGCAGGTACGTGATGGACACCAGATAGTTTGGAGGTTATAGTATTGTTTTTTCGATTGTAAGTTACCTCATTGTAAAGGTCGTACTTCCCTTCACTGATATTGCGTATCTGTTTATAGGGGAGAATTGATTTTTTATTGAACCAACTTTCATAAATATCCTTGACACTAAATAATTTATCGGCAAGTCCTGTAGTTTGCCCTATCGCCATTGCATGAAAGACACGTTTCCCCTGATAAATGGTGTCAGTGAGGGAGAATCGGGTAACCCCGGCCAACAATAAACCAAAACGGATCTGATAGGTCAGCTTTTCTCCCTCAGAAAAAGCTGTATCTTTTTTAAAATTCAGATTGCTTACTCTCTGAGCTTCAGTAAAAAGAGCTGACAATATAATGATCAGCAAAAAAAATATCCTGGTTTTCATCTGATCTCATCAAAAAATGGGGTTCGTTTTTCTTCCACACATTTAACGGCATACAAATAGAGTGCAGCACTCCAGGTTTGCCAATCCTGGCCCATCGGTTGTCCGTTTTGCGCCTTGATCCATTCGTTAAAGCCATAGCTGACATCTCCTGTGGTTGATAATTTGATACATCGCGTAAGTACCAACAGTTTTTCGGCTGCAAGTGCATACCTTTTCGCAGCCACCAATGCAGCGACATAAAACCCGCAAATAAATGGCCAGATACCACCGTTATGGTATTCCCCGGGTTGATTAAACAGAGCATATCTTGGATGCCAGTCAGGATCTTCGGGATTGATATATGGGAAAAAATTGGGGGGCAGGTCAACTGCCAGGTCTCCCCGTTTTTGCATGGCAGCACACTCTTCCTCAATCCATGAAACCATTTCATCTGCCCTTGACGGGGAAGCGATACCAGCAAGAATTGCAAGGCTATTCCCAAGAAGGTCAAAACGTTCGCTGCTATGGATCTTGTAGGACCAAAATGCATAGTAAGGTTTATGTTTCACAACAAGCCCTTCGTGGACATGGTTGTGCATGGTTCCTCCTGTAATGGTGAACCTGCTCATTTCGTGTAAAACACATTTAGCTCTATCGGCCTTTCCCAATATTCGCAGATAACTATAGACCAATGTATTAACAAACAAGCCATAACCCGTTACCCATTGTTCGTCTCTCCAATCACTGGTTGGTTGCTGTGCAACAAGAAACCGGTCGGATGGACTTTGGTATTCCATCCATGTCAGGGCTTTTCCGACTGCTTCTTCAAGAAAGTCCGGTTCACCGGTTAATTTTCTGAAGATACCGACCCCCAGTAAAAACAAAGGGGTCGTATCGCTTGCGCCACGATCTTCCATGTCGTGAACCAATGACGGGATATGCCCCCTGGGTGTTTGGTTCTGTGCCAGTGTTTCAAGGACCTTTCGAATACTTCCCAATAACTTTTCGTTGCCGGTAACGGCAATCCCCAGGATCGACAACATCAAATCCCTTGTATAAGGTTCAGGGTAACCCCATCCCGCTGTCCTTGGGAGGTCCATAAACGGGCCCCTGGAATTATGGAGCAGCACAACTATGGCTGCTTTTCTTGCCTCTTCAATCTCTTTCCAGTTTTCTGCGTTCATCATTCTAAAACAATATTGGATCGGTAATATTCTAATTTACCTGTTAATATATGCCCAACTTATCGTTGATGATCTGTACAAAACGTTTGGCTACAACACGATAGTCGAAATGCTCCACAACCCGTTCCCTTCCGGCTTTTCCCATCTTATCACGTAGTTGTTCATCATCCATTAATTGCAGCAAATATTTGGCAATATCATCAACACTTGCCCGGTAATCGACGGTCCTGGGAACATCAAAAACCAATTTGTGATTGTCTTCAAACCCGGATTCCTTTCCTAGTGATACCTCACCAACAACAATTCTTCGGGCAACATCAGCCATAAATGCCGTTTCTCCTTGAATAAGGGTATCCAACATTCCCATTGCATTGATGCTGACAACCGGTTTTCCGCAAGCCCCAGCCTCTACCTGTGGCATCCCAAATCCCTCAAGTCGCGAGGGAGCTGCGTAAATATCACAAGCCCCAACCAGAAAGGGCATAAAGTTTCTGGAGATCGTATTGGTTGTATAAGTGACTTTATCAGCGATTCCCAATTGAGCAGCAAGCTCAAGATCAGCTTTATTCTGATCCATGGTGCGCTGTTGGGGCCAAACCTTGCAGATGTATTTCCATTTTGGCGCAAATTTATCAATCATCGCAAGTGCCTGCATGACTTCCTGTGCCCCTTTGGAAGCAGCATCGCCTCCTACAGTAAGAATCATCAGTTCATCCGCTGATACACCCAGTGATTCGCGAACAGATTCAATTTTTGGATCATCCATCCTACGTGGCCTGAAATCGTCGGTGTTGCACCCAACCGGCAAGACAATAATATTATCCCCGCTTATCCCGTCACGTACATACATCTCCTTTACCCAATTGGAAGTCACAAGGATCAATGGCAGTTTGTTCAGGACATCCTGATAATTGGCAATATAACCGTCGGCAACAAGCCAGGGAACCGGTTGAATGCCAAACTGTTGAGGATGAAGGATTAAGTTTGGCGTATAGCCCCAATAACCCACTCCAACAGCCACATCCGGTTTAAACCATTTGTAATACCACTCTTTCTCCTGAGCCGATTCCAAATGAACAGCATGGACATCAACACCCAATTCTGTAAGACCCTGGTAAAGAAGATCACCCTGGGTGGCAAGCCCACCTGGAGAAGGTGGGTAATCGTACATAACAAGTACTTTCATGTGTTTATAATTTGTTTTTTTTTAATATCTTTTTGTTTGAAAATCTGCTGAAATGCTTCTGTTTCGGGAGTTGTTAAAGCTTCCCAACTATTTGTTGCAAACCCGTAAGTTTCTGTTATGATCCGGTATTTTTTAAACCAGACATCTCCCCAAAGCTTCTGGCAAATGAAAGCAGTTTGAATTGCTCTTGGATAATAGGCTTTATTTCCATCCTCGTATGCAAATGTCCAGAGTTCGCTGGCATCTATTTTATCTGAATTCCAAAGCCTCAACACGGCATTGCTGGTCTCCTCATGTCTGAGATGCCGCGTATATTCCCCGGAAGGATTATGAGTGATGATCAAATCGTAATGGCGATGAGGCAACAATTTCATGATCAAATCCTCAACAACTTTATTTGCAACAGGCTTTTGATTTGGGCCATCATCAAGATCGCCCATAACCCCATCTGCACCAAGGACTTTTAATGCCTGACCAAACCTGGTGGCGCGTTCTTTATCTCTTTTTCGGCTGAGGCAAACAATGAACCATTGTGCAAAAGGGTTGCTCAGTATCATACCGCCGACCCACAATGTTTCATCATCAGGATGGGCTACAATAACTGCAACGGATTTTATGCAATAGTTTTTATCCCGAATACCCGTTTGTAAATCAGGTATCATTTGAAATGGTCGATTACAAACTTGCTCCGCTGACTATCAATCATTTTATCGGCAGGAAAAACGTCTATCTTAATTTTATCAAAAAGATGGTCCTCCCTTAGATGGTTTAACAATTCATTTTTGGCTTCAGTCGGACCAAATAAGACAACTTCTTCATTTTCAAAAACAATATCACCTAATATTTTGAAGTAAGCCAAAAGCCGACGTTTTTCTTTATTGAGGCTGTGACTTTCGTCTTTATAAACTTTCTGATCATCCTCAAGAGCTTCAGGTTGTGAATCGATTGTAAGAGTGATGATCTTACCATTTCTTAATTTGATAATGTGGGCGATCGAATGGTCCATCCAAATTCCCATCTGCTTAGTGTTTTTCATCTATTTTTTGTATTTATCGATGGTCAATCTGGCCATCAGGTAACTCACGGTTGACTCTGCACCCTGATTGAGGTTGACATTTGTCTCTTCCAATCCGTCATAACAACCACCGGTACAAGGATTATAAACGATCTGTTTTAGTCTGTTCCGACCTAAAAACCAATTGAATGCTGTTTCCATTTTCACACGGTAGCTTTCATCACCAAGAGCATCATAAAATTTGCTCAAAGTCATTAAAGTATAGGCTACGTCGATGGGCTGTTCGCCAAACTGTTCAGCTACCTCTCCTTTTTGCAACCACTTCCGGTTAGAAATGACTTCAATGCCATTTTCATTAAAAGTTCTCGACAACAAATAATTAAACGATGTTGTAGCGATATTCTTATAATTTGTATCCCCCGTCAATAACCATGCACATAACAATGCTTCCGGGATGATACTATTGGCATAGGTCAGGTAGCTTTCGTACCACAACCAATCTTCACCCGATTCATGTTTGTACATTGCAACCAACCGGTTCGCAAATATTTTAATCAATTGGATGTTTTCGGGAGATTTGATCGTACCATGATAATAATATAACCCTTTTAAAGCGAAGGACATAGCCCTGGTAGAGTGCATATTCCCGATAATTCTGAATGATTTTTCGATGATCCTGTCCGCATCCAGAATTATTTTTGTTGGCAACACATCGACCAGTGAGATTAAATACCCTAGCGCCCAGATCGCCCTTCCATTGGAATCTTCGAGGTTACATTCCCCGTTCTGACTTGTAAACTGCAATTTTTCATCGACATAGTTTAAAAAATCACCGCCTGGTTGTTGACAGAACTTTATAAAGCTGAGGTATTTATGGATGTAGTACAGACACTTATCATCGCCAGACAATTTATAATACATACAAGTAGCGACCAATGCCCTGGCATTGTCATCAAGCGTATAACCGGTAGAAATATCTGGCTGATTGATTTTTGAAAACTGGATGATTCCCGTTTCATTGGTCATCATTTTCATATGATCCAACTTTATGGCCGGAAGATCATAGTGGATTGATTTTACGGGATCGATTGTTTTTCCAACCAGCATGGCATGTGCAATAGCTGAATTCTCCCATGAGGTGGAAACAATTTTCTGTAATGCATTGGTACTGATTGATCTACGTAATGGTTCATTATTGAGCATAAGGACAACCTTTTCAGCCAGTTTGACAGAATCCCGAAAATCAAAAATCATACCCGTATCTTCAGTCAAAACCTCAAGCGCATGGGGAATTGGGGTTGAAATGATCGGGCAGGCACAACTCATCGCATAGGCAAATGTGCCACTAACTGCCTGATTTGGATCATTTGTTGTAAATAAGTAAATGTCAGTTAGTTGCAGGTATTCGAGCAAGGCTGGCAATGCCAGGTACTGATTAATAAAAATCACGTTGTCCTGAAGGTGATACTCAGCAACTTTTTGCTCCAGGCTTTCACGATAAATTTCACCATCATTTTTTACAACTTCGGGATGGGTCTTTCCGATAATCAGAAAAACAACTTCCGGACATTGTTTTACAATCGCGGGTAAAGCTTCAAGTGTTGTTTCGATACTCTTTCCACCACTCAGTAGCCCAAATGTGGTCAAAACCTTTCGATCCTTGAGTCCATATTTTTGTTTTAGGAAATTTTCGTTTAAATGTTGGACCAGATGGGTTCCATGGGCAATGACTTCTATTTTTCTCATATCAACACCATATTCATTGGTCAGGATATTCGCAGAAGTATTTGTCATGACGATAATTGAACTGCATATTGCGGCTATGGCCCGTATTTTGGACTTTAACAGCTCATCGGGCGAAGGTAAAACTGTATGAAAAACGATCACAAATGGTTTTGAAAGTTCATACATAAACTGCATAAATGCCTGTTCTTGTTGATGATAAAACCCGAATTCATGCTGGATCAACACAATTTTAATGCGATTGTCCTTATTTATTTTCGTTGCCAGTTTTTCATAATCATCAGCTAATGATGTTTTAAGCACATATTTGACTTCTGCGGGATAGGAATAGTTTGTATTCCCCGATTCGAGTGCACATACCTTTATTGTAAAAGAGCCACTGAATTTATTATTGATCGAAGCGATTAAATCCTGTGAGTAAGTAGCGATGCCACATTCCCTGGGTGGATAGGATGTGATAACAAGGATCTCTGGCAGGTCGATTGCAGGAATCGGTTCCGAATCTTTAATATGCTTCGCACGTGAAATAACCGGAAAGGTGATTGAATTTTCGAGTCCGAACAACTCTTCATAGTGTTTGGCTCCATCAATAAATAGATCTGCAACAATTTTATTTTTCATCTTATTATTCTTTTTATTCTTAATAAACGGATTGGTTTTATATTCAATATCGGGGGCATTGTGTCCCCTAACAAAAAGCCCCAGGGCTTTAACGGTTCAATGTGGTCGAAAATAAGTTTTACAATCGCAAGAAGCGGTATGGAAAGGAACATGCCGGATATTCCCCAAAGTGAATTGCCTACTATAACAGCTATAATGGAGAATAGCGCATTGATCTTTACTTTTGAAGCTACGATGACCGGTACAAAGTAATTATTGTCAATCAGTTGAATGATATAATAGATGATCAGGATATAAATTGGATACCAGCCATTTGTCTTGGTTACCAGGGCAACTATCATGGGTAATGCCACTGCCACGATCCCGCCAAGATAAGGGATCAGGTTTAACAATGCTCCTATGACTCCAAGCAATATTGCATAATCTATTCCCAAAGCAAATAGGGTTATAATTTCAAGCGTGGCAACAAGCACTGTTTCAACTATCAGACCAATCAGATAGTGTTGAACAACAGCTTTTGTTTGTGTGACGATTTCGCTGATCTGGCTTTGATTGCTACCTTCCGACAACCTTCGGATAAAATCGAGGATCAAGGGTTGATAAAACAAAAGTAAAAAAATATAAACCGGTAATAACAAAAGTACCATTACTCCCGAACCGACTGTCATCAGTGTATTTCCAATTGCTTCGTTACTAAAATTGAGCAGTTCCTTTACGCTTTTGGTAAGCCATTCGTGGATATTTTGTGAATCGACACCCAAATAAACTGCCGCACCTGAAATAGATTGGTTGAGCAAATCGGTAAAACGATCGACCAATGTTGGCCATGATTCGCTGAATTGCCTTGCCTGAGAAAAGACGAGCAATACAAATCCAGCCATGATGATAAATGTGAGTAGCAAAGAAACCGAAATGGCGACAATCCTGTTTATCTTGTGCCTCACCTGAAAATTAACAAACGGATGAAGGACAATCGCAATGATAACCGAGAAAACCAGGGGAACTATGATATCCTGGACATAATACAAGATGGCTGCCAAAACCACCAGACCAACTAAAAAAATGGACGACCTGACATAAAATGGTAATTGTAATTCCCTATTGTTCATGGTCTTCCAGTTCTTTTTTTCTCTTGTGAAAGATTTGTTGGATAAGGTATTTTCCCAATGATTTGATCATGCCTGTTTTTCTGGAAATATTTTCAATTCCCGACTGGACGATCGGACTAAGAAGACTTCTGATGATCTGCCCTGCCGCACCAAGTACTATTTTCCCCGAAAAATATCCGGAAGCCAGCAGAAGTACCGATTCAATCACGTGATTGATCAACAATGGTGATTTAACGACCTCAGATATTGCATTTTTTACAAGATTTACTGGCTTGATATTCTCCTTTACAAAATACAATTGTTCCTTCAATAACTGGCTACTATTTGCTTGTTCAATTTCTAATCGTTGAATCGCATTTCTAAGTTCCAAAGAAGTTGTTATAGTTTCCATCGGATAATTAGTTCAGTAAACGTTTTATAAGACCATTGCACATACAATTTTTAATCCACCGATACATGAAAATTCTGATAATCAGCCCAATAAATCCATAGGCTGCTGCGATTACAAGAAAACCATAGTAGTTCTTATCCAGTAGTTCACCAATCCAAAAAGCCAATCCCAAATTGAGGAATAAAAGGAACGAGAACACAAAAAGATAGATAACTACCTGTGATAAAGCAGATGAAACTATATTAGAAGTTTTATCAACGGCCTTGAGCTTTGCGAGTTCCAGGCTTATCTTGCCGTAATCGAAAGCCTTTTCGATCAACGATTCGATCATGTTGGGTTGGGTAGTTTCCATTATTTCAGTCTGAAGGATTTTATCTGTTAACATTGGAATAATTGAATTCAGTGATGATTTTAGGTACACTACGGAAATTCCTGAACGATATGATTGTATATATAGATAGGATTTTTTGGTCACAAAAAATCGTGCAGGACTAATCTTATAATCGAACTTTCCGTAGCATACCTAGAATAAATTTTTCTTAAAAATAAATCAAGACACAGCAATCACTCTATTGCTTTTCAATCTCATGAACTTTGTCTTTTCCCTTTTGTGCAAATTCGGCCACTTCTGCCTTAACCTGTTCAAATTTATGCGAAATGCTTTCAAGGATTTCGCCAACTGTATCGTTCAATCCTTCTGCATAGTCCTCACCTTTTTTATAAATCCGTTTCCTGGTACGCGAACCTTTGGCCGGAGCAAATAATATCCCTACCAATGCACCTGCGGCAACACCTGCTAAAACCCCCAACAATACTTTTCCTGTGTTCATAACCTTTGTTTTTAAATAATTGATATTAAAGCGTTTATTAAAACTGATTTGTTGTTAAGATATTCAGTCCGGCGGGATATTGAATATTGATATCCTCCTCGGCTGTAATAAATATTTTTATTGGTTTTAATGAAGAGACTGTCTCGAACGAAGCTTTTAACGATTTGGAGAAAAAACCGCTCGAACTGATGAGCCTGCCTATATTCTTTGCGATATTCTCCTGGGAAATCATCCAGACTACATAACCTTGTTTTGCAGGTTGCAATCTTTGTACCTCAGCAAGACCTGATAACCTGATTTGAATATCAAAGTTTTTGTTCTTATCCTGATTTATTTTTACATAACCCCTGGCAGCCGGAACGGTCGAGGAAGTTAAGAATGAAACCTTCTTCGCACATGCTGTAAGTGAAAAAAGAAAGAATGTAATTAAAATTACCGTGGATATTTTTTCTGTTTTGTAATTCATGGTGATGGATTATTGCGTTTTTAACCTGAAATGACCAATATTTTATGAATGATCGACAATACAAAGATTGCCACAACAGACCCTTAAATTGTTACATAATTAGCGTGAATTGTTACATCATTCACACTATTTCCGGTCGCTGTTTCCGGAGGCTTTGAGTACATCAAGTAACTCCCTGAGGTTAACGGTGGCATAAGTCGAGGCATGGTCCGACATTGCATATGGGATCACAAGATCTTCGTTGTGGATAATCGAACCGCAGGAATAGATTACGTTCGGCACATATCCTTCCCTTTCGGTATCATTGGGTACCATTAACGGATCACTCAATCTGCCGATCTCAATTTCAGGATTCTCAAGTTCATACAATGCAGCACCCAGCGTATATTCGCGCATTGAACCCACCGCATGGGTAATCACTAACCACCCCTCTTCAGTCTCGATGGGTGACCCTGAATTGCCGATCTGGACCAATTCCCATGGATATTTGGGACGTTGAATGATTTTGGCAGTACGCCACATATTGATACTGTCGGAATAGGCAATATAATTATTGACACCGTCAATTCTGCAAAGCATCGCATATTTGCCCTTGATCTTTCTGGGAAACAGTGCCATTCCCTTGTTTTGGGCGATTTCACCGTTGATCGGCAATATTTTAAAATCGTAAAAGTCCTTGGTACTAATCAGTTTGGGTAGGATAATGGCACCATCATAAGCAGTATAGGTGGCATAATAAGTAACTTCTCCGTCATCGTCAGTGAATTTTACGAATCGGGCATCTTCGATTCCACCTTGTTCGGTGGCAGAAATGGGAAAAATGACCCTTTCGGAGATGGCAGAATCAATCGAAAAATGGATCTCATAGTGAGAAGAGGCTAGCCACATCATCTGATTAATAATCCGCATCTGGGGTTCGGTCAGGTCATCCTTCTTGATGATAATTTCAAGCTGCTTCATCAATTCCCCATAGGTAAAGCTATCCTTTAAATTATCCAAAATAAAATCAGAAGAAAGGATATTTCCATGCGTCTGAATTTCCGCAAATTTATCCTGTATCGCAGAAGATATCACATTTTCAGAGGATTGCATTTCTTTAAAATTATCTATGGGTACAGGGAGGATCACACTTGCATGATCCTGTATTTCATCCAATTTGTCACGAAAACTTTTTTTGTTATAGACATTCCTTACGATTTTATCTGCTTCAGCCAGCATCTTTCCCACTGGCTCAATGGTCAGGTTGTCGTTGCGATCAAGTATCCCGGTGCGGAAAACAACCGATGATATATGCCCTTCACCAGTTGCCCGGAAGCTAAAAATCACACGCATTTCATCCGATCTTATTTCCGATTGATCAGGATGCTCAACAATGGAAGGATTAAAAAACGCTGCTGATTCTATGGAATACTCCATTGTAAAATAAGATCCCAAAAGAGCTTTCTGGGCAGAACTCAAGTCCTCTTCATTGACCTCTATCTTGGCAAATATTGGGGCAAGCCGGTTAAAATGGTTTTCAAAGATTCTGGAAATATTCCTATGCCGCCGCGAATAACCCCGAAGCAACTGGCTCAGTGCAATATTTACAACCTTTTCGGGGATTGCCAAAACTGCCCGGATAATATCCGCGGACCTTTCGTCGTTCAAATATAAAAAGCGGGCAATTACCCGTGTAGAATCGGGAGCGAAAACGAATTTTTTTCTGTTTACCGTTACTTGCATGATTTTTAATTTACCTTAGATGATCTTTTTATTGTTGACTACGAGTACGATACCCCCGACGAGTAAAATTACCCCAGCAATTGGAGACCACTGAACTGGATGGTTTTTCTCCTTGTTAATAACGATTGAACCCAGGTCAACCACTTTCTCTGTGGTGACATAGTTAAACCCGTTGTAGATAATCATAATTGATCCAAGTATGATTAATAAGATTCCTAAAGTTCTTTTTTGCATGATATATTATAAATGTTGATGAAATTCAAACGATTGTCAAATGCACACAACATCCTGCTGGTGATTGCACCAACAGGATTGTGATAAAGAAAGGTTTCGGTTGTTAAAGAACCCTTCTTCCCTGAATGATCCGAAGTAGTATTGCAATGATTGCAACCAAAAGCAGCACATGGATAAGGCCGCCAACACTGTAACCGATAAAGCCAATCAGCCAGAAAATAATCAATATGACTGCAATAAGATAAAGTAAATTTCCCATGGTATTAATTTTAAATTTGTTTAACTAAATATTTCAATTTATTTCCTTCTATTTCTATTTATTTCTATTTTCCAATTTCCATTTTCTATTTTCCAATTTCAAATTTCAAATTTCAAATTTCCAATTTCAAATTAAAAGAATGATCAGAAGCACAATAAGTAATCCGCTCCCACCCACAAAATAAACAGTTCCACCACTGCGGCGGCCATCATAATCACCACCACGTCGTCCGTTATCGTGCCTTCTGCCCTGTCCGTACTGATCATTTTTGATCGCCCTGGACTCTTTCCTCAACTCCTTCTTCTCCGTCCGATTAAGGGTTGACATGTCCATCTCCTTTATTTCGTTTAACCGAGTCAGTTGGCTGTTTGGGCTTGCAGTTTCTGAAATTTTGGCTGTTGTGGTCGCTTTGGCACCTTCATCTGTTGCCCCTTTTGATTGGGTCGGTACAATAGACAACACAAAGAATGTTGCCAATATGCAAATGCTCAACCAGATTATGGGCAGCGGGTAACGCCAGTAATTCGGTTTTGTTGGTATAAACCGATTCAATATCCGTCAC
>JBAXWR010000154.1:0-17118 GCA_037128295.1 Mariniphaga sp. | reverse complement strand
TTCGTTCTTTTTAGTTGGGATATTCGTTTTCTCCCAACTTAGTGCTTCGGCACAGCAAAAAACAATCAAAGGAACCGTGACCGGTGAGGATAAAGCCCCAATTCCAGGTGCCTCAATTGTAGTTAAAGGTACTTCAGCCGGAACAGTTACCGATTTTAATGGAAGTTTTACTCTTGCCATTCCGCCTACAGCAAAAATCCTCGTATTCAGTTTTGTTGGGATGCAAACCGTAGAGATTCCTGTCAGCAATACAACTACTTACAATGTAACTCTTACTGAGAGCAAGGTAGGTATCGAAGAGGTTGTGGTTGTTGGTTACGGTACCCAGAAAAAGGAAAGCGTTGTTGGAGCGGTTGTTCAGATCGGGAACGAATCTCTGATGCGCTCAGGTAACTCAAACGTTACTAATGCTTTAGCAGGTAAAATGTCGGGGGTTTTGACGATGCAACAAGCTGGTGAACCTGGTGCGAACAGTTCGGAAATCGTTATCCGTGGGGTATCAAGCTGGAATGGGTCTCAGCCACTTGTTCTCGTTGACGGTGTTGAAAGAAGTTTCACTGATTTGGATCCAAACGAAGTCGGGTCTATTTCGGTATTGAAAGATGCAAGCGCAACAGCGGTTTTCGGGGCTAAAGGGGCAAACGGTGTAATCATTGTCACCACAAAACGTGGAAACCTGGGTGCACCTGTGATGAACTTTTCTGCTTCGTATGGTATGCAAAAAGCAACACGGATTCCGCAATTCATTGATTCATATACGACAATGACTGAATTGAATATGGGCTTGATGAATGGTGCACAGTTTGATAAATTAATTCCCCAAAGCGATTTGAATGAGTACCAGAATCCGTCCTCTCCATTAAAGGCTTTGCAATATCCGAATGTTGACTGGTTTAAAGAGATGACCCTCCCTTTTTCCCCAACAGTGGACGCCAATTTTAATATCTCGGGTGGGACAAAATTTGTGAAATATTTCGGAACTCTGGGCTATTACAACGAATCAACCCTATTTGTAGGATTTACAAATGGTTATCAGGACACACGATACAAGTATGACAGGTTTAACTATCGGACTAACCTCGATTTTAACCTGACCCCAACAACCACCCTTTCATTTAACATAGGTGGTGAAACCGGGATTAAAAACCAGCCCATAACATCACCCTGGAGAAGTTTATATGCAACAACTCCTGCCTCTTTTCCTGCATATTGGCCGTCATGGTTGCTCGAAGACAAGGTAAACGGTATTCCCGATACCGATTATCCGGATGCCACGGGGGATCGGCTTGCACTGAAACTGAATGGTTTTACAACCAATCCTTATACCTACCTGGCTCAGGGGAATTTCAACAAATATCTGAATTCTAAATTGTTTACCGATGTGGTTTTGGATCAGAAACTTGATTTTATCCTGAAAGGATTATCTTTCAAAGGCAAGGTTGCTTTTAGCACCTATTATAATACAAGAACATTGTATGCTGATTACACCCGTCCGGAATACAAAATTAACTGGGCTGACGTTGGAAAACCTGGAGTAAACCCATGGTATCGGAATGGCCAGTCGGGTTATTACAAATATAACATCAGTCCTTTGGACATTAACGTAGGGGGCTTGGAGTCAGGATATTACCGTGACCTTTATTACGAAACTTCGTTGAATTATGCCAACACATTTGGAAAACATAGCGTTTCGGCACTGGCCTTGTTCAATCGTCAGAAAAAGGAATATGAGACCGATTTTCCGTTTAAAAATGAGGCACTTGTCGGGAGGGCTACCTATGATTATTCCCATAAATACCTCCTGGAGGTTAACATCGGATATACAGGTTCAGAACGTTTCGCCCCAGGCAAGAAATTCGGGTTTTTCCCTTCCGGGGCATTTGGATGGGTTGTATCTGAAGAAAACTTCTTTAAAAGTGCGTTCCCTTATGTAAGCAAACTTAAACTCCGGTATTCGGATGGAAAAGTCGGTAGCGATAACGCTTCTGCAAGATGGTTGTTTTTAAGCAACTACTATACCGACCCTCGTGGGTATATCAAGGAAGATCCGGCAGCTAACCCCTATGCACAATGGGAAGAGGCGAGAAAGAAAGATATAGGTATCGAACTGGGTTTCCTTAAAAATGACCTGACGATCAATGTCGATTTTTTTGACGAGTATCGTACCCATATGTTGCTAACGCCGAAGATCCCAATGACAGTCGGGAATAGTTTTAAGGACCAAAACCTTGGTTCCATGAAAAAACATGGGTTTGATCTTGACATTGAATACAAGAAGTCATTATCCAACGACATGAGCTTTTACCTGAAAGGTATTTTCGGTTTTAACGAAAACAGAATCGTTTATAAGGATGATCCAAAGTATGCACCTGAATATGCCACTGAGGCTGGGAAACCTCTTGGTGCACAAATTACAGGAGCCTCACTGATTGGTTCGGGCTATTTTACATCTGTTGATGACATCCACACAACAGCAGCTCCAATTCCTGTAGGATCGCTAAATGTAGGAGATTATAAATTTCTTGATTACTACGCCGATGGAAAAATTTCCATCCGTGACCGTTATCCGATCGAAGGATCAATGTACCCTCCGATTACCTTTTCACTTGGTGGTGGCTTTAGTTACAAGAACTTTGATTTCAACTTTAACCTTCAAGGAAACCAGGGAAAATATGTCGCATTTAACCAGGCTTATGAGATTGAGTTCCCGAATGGTAATTATCGTATCCATGCTTCGCAGCTGGACTATTGGACACCAACCAATCCTGATGCAAACCATTCCACGATCCATTTTGTGGGAGATGCCAACTTGCCAAACCTTGTATGGGGCGGGGGTTCTTCCTACTATGGCGGGTATGAAACTGCAATTGAGGGACGGATGTGGAGAAAAGCTGACTATCTGAGGTTGAAGGAGGTTTATTTTGGTTACAATTTCAAGCCAGAATTTTTGAAGAAGGCTGTTGGGATTACAAATATGACAACCTATGTTACGGGTACAAACCTTTGGACATTAACCAATCTGATTGAGGGAGACCCTGAACGTAAAGACTTTACACAAGGTTTTTATCCGCAGATGTCGAGTATCAAATTCGGATTAAAAATTGGTTTTTAACTTTAATCATTTAGAACGAGATGAAAAAGTACTTTAAAATAATTGTCTTTGCAGGGATACTTGCAGTGATTTTACCCTCTTGTCTGGAGAGTTATCTAAATGAAGCACCTGACGCAGGATTGACCACCGATGTCGTTTTCTCAAAATATACCAATATCATGAAGTTTTTTGATTCGGTATATGATGGGCAGCGGGTTGTCATTGTTAATGGTGGTAGTGCCACTCATGATTATGACATTAAAACAGCTCACCCTTTATATTTTGCCTATCGAATGGAATATACCTGGGACGAGATGACCGACATGAGCGATGGCGGTCGTCAATATGAAGCGCAATCCATCAAAGCAGGCCAGATGGGGGGTACTGTCGATAAATTCGCAGGACCTATTTCATCAAAGAATATGCCCATTTTACCTTCGATGTTTGAATGTATCAGGATTTGCAATATGACACTGAAGAATATCGGCAAATTGCAGGATGCTCAACAGGTGGATATTGACGACCTTATCGGACAAGCCCATTTCATCAGGGCATACGCACACTTTGCCCTCTTCCGCATTTGGGGCCCTATGCCATATATTACTACTGTTTTGACACAGGGTGACGAATTTGACCTTACAAGGTTAAGCAGGTATGAAACCTGTAAGCGGATTGCCATGGATTTTGATTCGGCGTATGTCTATTTTAGGAAAGCCAATATCATGAGACGCGATGCCGACCTTTTATTGAGCAATCCAAAACAATTCAGGCCTGCCGGTGTAGCTGCCCTGGGGATGAAAGCACGTGCTTTATTGTATGCCGCAAGTCCTCAAAACAACAAGAATGGTGTAGCCGATTGGCAGGATGCAGCCAAAGCATGTTGGACAGCAATTGATTCCAGTTCGTATTACAAGTTTGCAATGCAAACTGCGGCAAGTGCCAGTGGTAACTTAAAGCAGGCGTATAAGAATAATTTCATGAACGTACCACGCACAAATGAACAATTGTGGTCGTATTATGCCAATTACAACAATCCGAATATTGCGAATCCGAATTATAGTATTGGATTAACAACCATCCAGTCGATGACAAATGGTGTATTTTCCCAACAAGCTACAGCGATGTCCGGCGAAAATCCAACCCAGAATTTTGTGGATAGGTTTGAAACAAAATGGGGCGAACTGCTGAATACACCGGCTGACCGTCAGGCAGCAATTGCGGCTGGGCATTACAGCGATCAGGACCCCTATTCCAACAGGGATCCCCGTTTTGCATGGGGTATCGTTTACAATCAAACCACGGAGGTGGCTGGATTTAACCCGGCAAATATCTATTATGAAACGATTGGGGGAAAGCAAGTTTTCAGCAATTTGTTGAATTTCGCCGCTTATCTTGGTGTTACACACACTGGTTATTATCAGAGGAAGTCGATATATGATTCAAATACCAATGTAACAACTAGTTACAATGTAACGGATCCAATTATCCGTGTTGCGGAGCTTTACCTGAATTATGCTGAAGCTGCAGCAATGGCATATGGAGGTGAAAACGGAAAGGCACCTGCTGCTTCCCTTACTGCAACGCAGGCTGTGAATATGGTCAGGACAAGGGTTGGAATGCCTAACCTACCCACTGGTCTGGCTCCGGATTTATTTATGAAAAGGCTTAAAAATGAGCGTATCATAGAGTTGTGCTTCGAGGGTCACTATTACTTTGATATTCGTCGCTGGTTGGATGCCCCTGCCTCTATGGGTCAGGTCCTTTATGGCATGGATATAGAAAAAGTTCCCGTCTCTTCAACCTATCCAAAAGGGTTCAAATACATGCGCGTTCCCTTGCCAGCTGACCGTCAGTCGCTTTGGAAAGATGAGATGTACACCTTCCCATTCTCGACAGAGGACAATTACAAGATGAAAAACTTTACACCTAATCCGATTTGGTAATTCATACAAATTAATGATCATATGAAACTAAATAAAGAAATAAACTTAAAGTACGGACTCCTGCTGTTTGCGTTTCTGATGTTATTGTCAGTCGTAAACCTGAAGGCCCAGAACAAACCGGAGGCCAAAAAGCCAAAGTCGGTTGTGTTAACTATTAAAGTGACCGATGAACAAAGTACTTCGATTACCGGTGCAGAAATCATATTAGGGGAAGGTCTTGTCCATATTGAGACAGACCTGACCGGAACAGTAAAATTGACCGTGATGAATGATCAGGAGTTTGTGACCATTTCATCACCAGGTTATGAGCCAAAGGTTTTGCTTGTGAACGATCTGATGACCAATCCCAATGTTCAGTTGGTGAAATCGAAGATGTTCATGACTACCGCAGATGATGTTCCACTTCCCTATATGACGGTTAAGAAACGTCTTCTGACAGGAAGCACGAGCGTTCTGGATGCAAATGTCCTTGACAAATACCCTTCAACAGATATCAGGAATGCATTGACCGGACTTGTAACCGGGATGGAAGTTTATGAAAGGGATGGTTCACCTGGAATGTCAGCAGAGGAAAAGCTTGGGTCTTATGGTGCTGCCGAAAAGGTAGGTCTTTATTCACGCGGAAGTAGTTTAATGTACATTATCGACGATGTCCGTATGGATATTACAGAAATGCCGTTGGATCCGAATGAAATCGAATCGGTGTCTCTGGTTCGCGACATTGTTACCAAAACAATGTATGGACCTGCAGCGGCCAATGGGATCGTATTTATCAGGACCAAACGTGGTAAAAAAAACGAGCGTGTTCTTAACGTCAATTTCGAACAAGGGGTCAGCATCATCGACAAGATGCCGCAATGGGTAAATGGCGCCGATTATGCACGTTTGAACAACCTAGCAAAAAGGAACAGTGGAATCACAACTGGTTTATACAGTGATGCAGATATCGCTGCTTATGAGAATAATGATCCATATGATATGAACCATCCAAGTGTCGATTATTTCGGTCTTCTGATTAAAAATACAAGGAGCTTTACAAGGGCAAGTGTATCCACTTCAGGTGGGACGGATGCGATGCAGTACAGTGCATATATTGGGTACAATGGTGAGGGCGACAATTTCAATATGGGACCAAAAGCTGGTTATCAGCGGATCAACGCACGGTCAAATCTTGATATACGGATTAACGAGTTTTTTAAAGTCCAATTAAATTTCGCTGCAGGACTTTCTCTCCGTGATTCGCCAAACTATGGATATACCAGTACAATCACTGAAGGTGGATCACAGACAGGAATAACCGAGATGCCCAATATGCTGAATGATATCACGAATACACCACCGATTGCGTTTCCGGTTTATATCAACAACGATCCAACTTTAAAATCCCCTTGGTTTGGTATATCTTCAGCCTATGGGACAAGTCCGGTTGGAAACCTTGTAAAGAACGGATATTACAATGAATCAGGGCGTAATGGAGCAATCAGCGCAATGTTCGAGTGGGACATGGGAAATATCTTACCTGGACTGAAATCCCACACTTTTGTGGATTTCAATACCTTCTACCTGTTACGCGTTGGGAAGGCTGAAAACTATACTGCTTACCGTATCGACCCAAGAACATATAATCCAACCTTAGGGATCACTTCCTTAACAAAAGCATGGGATGGTGTTGATGCAACTTCACGCGCCAATTTGCACGACTTTTATTTTCAGAACTATGCAGCTTATGAGAATTTGAGTTACGATAAGAAATTTGGCAATCACTATGTTCAGGGATCGTTGACCTACCGGATGTCAAACATTAAGAGAAACGGATTTGAAGAACCACAACGTGAGCAGGCGGGGATATTTACCGGAATTTATTCCTATAAGGACAAGATTACAGTCCAGGGGGTTGTAAATTATGGGGGTACGAGTGGAATGGCCCCAGGCTATGTCTATACAACATCCCCATCCATTGGAGCAAGTTATGTTATTTCGGAAGAAAAATTCATGAAGGATCTTCATTTTATTGATTATCTGAAGCTTCGCGGCGAATATGGCGTAACATCGTATGATGCCTTCAGGGGACCATTCTCCTATAGGGACCGTTGGAATCTCGATACAAATACAGGTAACACCGATAAATTTGGTACTTATTACAGCAATACCGGAACATGGATTGGAACCTACAAACAATCGGCAAACAATTATCGTGCCTATCCAAGCCGTATTGGTAATCCTACAATCGGACTTGAGCGCAGAAGGGAAATAAGTCTTGGATTGGATGCTGAAATGCTTAAGAATAAATTGTCGGTTGAGTTCAACTATTACAATATTCTGAGGTATGATGTCATCACGACCAGGACCAATACAACACCGATCCTTTCGGGTACAACCGCCACGCTTCCGGCTGTAAATTACAACTCCTATTCATATGAAGGTTTTGAATTGGGGTTGAAGTTCAGGGACAAATTAGGCGACTTTCATTACATGATCGGTGGAAATGCATTCACCCAAAAACCAGTCGTCGAGCAGGTTGACGAACCAAATTACAGGAATCCGTACCAATTAACGGTAGGTGGCCCATCGGATGCAATCCGCGGGTTAAAATACCTTGGACGTTTTGCCACCGATGCTGAAGCAAACCAGATACCACAGTTTGGCGAGACCCTTCACGCCGGGGATTTGAAATACGAAGATGTAAATAAAGATGGTGTAGTTGACGATAACGATGCACAATACATCGGACATTCTACCCCAAAATTGTATTATGCTATCAATCTTAGTGTTACATACAAGGATTTCGACCTGACACTAACAGGCGTTGGACGCGCTTTCTACGATCAGATGTTGAACAGTAAATACTACACCAACGGTTCAGGCGATAACATCTATTCCAAATTTGTGCTCGACAACATCGACGCAAATGGTTTAGGTGGTGCTTATCCTAAATTGACTTACTATCAGATTACGAATAACTTCAAGACCTCAAGCTTTAGGTTGGTTGACAATAGTTTCTTCAAGATCCAAAATGTCGAAATAGCCTATAACCTTCCTGTCCGTAAATTTGATTGGATGAAAGGGGTGAGGGGTTTCAGGATTTTTGCTCGTGGCGCTAATGTTTATACTTTAGGTAAGTTAAATGAAAGCGATGTCGAACCCGAAAATATCAACGCCGGGATTACCAACTATCCACTGAATATTACTCTTACCGGTGGAGTTAAATTAACCTTTTAAACATAGGGAATATGAAAACTAAATATCTGTTGATCATTTTAACCGCCTTGCTTTCGGAGTCATGCAGCAAATTTCTGGATGCCTATCCAAATGGGGACAAAACAAGGGATGATGTATTTGCCTATCAGGAAAGTGTGCAAGGTTTAATTGGCCGAAGCTACGATTATCTGGGTAGTGACTATTCATCGAAAAACTACAATAGCAACGAAACGGCTTATCTTGAGTGCGCAACCGACAATGCTGTCAGGCGTTCAACAACCGACATCGTTGTACAGTTTGCCAAAGGTGAGCTCACGACTGGTGGCCAGGCTTTTACCAGGGATTATTGGACAAGGGATTACAATGCAATCTTTCTGTTGAACCTCTTTCTCAAAGACAACAGGGGAATTAATTCCACAGTATTGATTGTACCCGAGTTAAATAAATTAGTAACCAGAAGGTTGCAGGGCGAGGCTTTTGGTTTGCGTGCATGGGCTGAGCGCGATCTGCTGAAGAAGTTTGGAGGCAAAGAACTTGGAGGAACCAGGATCCTGGGTTTTCCTATTGTTAAAGAGGTACTCGATGCTTCACAAGACATTAATCTGGAGCGGAACACTTATGACGAATGTGTCAAACAGATTATCGCTGATTGTGACTCTGCATTGAAATACCTCCCGATCGCCCACCGCGATTATCTCTACTCAGCAGCGTATCTTAGCGATAAAAAGGAATTCCTTGGTGCTGTAAACTGGAACAGGGTTGATGGACTCACGATGTATGCCATTAAGGCAATGACCTATCTGTCATGGGCCAGTAAACGGTTTAACCCTGCAAACGAACCTGCCAGATGGGATTCTGCTGCAAAATATGCAGCGAAAGTGATGGATTTCAAAGTGGCAGCCTCGCCGCTTGGTGATGGTTACGATCCAACCAAACGTGTCGATTTTACGGATGTTTATGATAAAAGTATTGTTTGGTCTTCGAGGCTGATCGAAAACGATATTACCATGGAACAGGTTTTCTTTCCTGCTGCAGCAAACGGAAATGGGTTCGCACCATTTGGCGATATCGGGGCAACAACTGAATTCATAAATGCATTTGGTGATAAAAATGGCTATCCGATCAGTAGCAGCACAGTTTATGATGCTACCAAACCGTTTGACAACAGGGATCCGCGTTTCTATGCCCAGATCAATTACAACGGAGCAGGTTATATCCCTGCATATAGTTCATCAACTTCTATTTATACTTTTGAAACTTGGGAACCTGATGCACAGGGGTTAAATGGTGGAAAAGACAGGGCAGGGAACGGAAATAACGTAAGGACAAATATCTATGTAAAGAAGTTCCTGTATGGGATCAACTGGAAAGTATCCAGTTTCCAGAGAAGGCCACGTTGCCGGTTCAATATCAGGTACGCGCATATGTCTTTGGCTTTTGCCGAAGCTGCAAACCAGATTGTTGGTCCGAATGGGACCCTTTATGGTTATTCCCCAAAGGCAATCATTGCCAATCTTCGTTCAATGAAAACCTATGATGACAAAACCGGGATTCCTGCCCCTGATCCATATCTTGCAAGTGTTGCTACGGCAGGAAAGGATGCTTTCTATGACCTGATCAAGAACGAACGTCGTATTGAGCTTAGTTTCGAAGGCGAACGTTTTCATGATATGGCCAGATGGACAGACGATACACAGTTTAAAGCATTGTATAACAACCCGGTACATGGTGTAAAAACGATCAAGAACGGGACTGTTTATACTTATGACCTTACCTGGGAAGTTGAGAAACGTGCGTACAATTCGGCTTACATGCCATTACCTTATGACGAAATCCTTCGGATGAGCAAATTGGTTCAGAACGATGGTTGGGACAAATGGAAATAAACGATCAAATTTAACAATGATGAAAAAGATAATAACATCAATTTTACTGGCTTTGATATTTGCTTCGTGCTACAAGGAATATATCAAGAATTTTGATTACAACTCAATTTATGTTCCGCTCCAATTGGATGTCCGTACATTCGTTGTTGGTGAAGGGATGAAATTCGACATTGGAGTTGAATTGGGTGGCGTAAGGGCAAACGACAGGGACAGGATTGTCACTTATCAGATTGACAATTCCCTGATCAATGCGAATGCACTGGCACAACTTAAGGGTGGCGCAGCCTATATAAGTGCAGCAGTTGCACCGGTAACAACTTTACTTCCATTGCCGGCCAATTATTATACATTGAGCAATGCGACCCAGTTTGTAATTCAAAGGGGACAATTTGTTGGCAAGGTAACCATCAAGCCAGATTCAACCAAATTCCTGGCTGATGCAGCCACGATCAACCCAACCTATGCAATTGGGATCAAGGTGATTAGTGCAGATGCCGATTCATTGATTTACAACAAAAAGACCGAGGTGATCGGGGTGAAGTTCGAAAATATGCTCTTTGGAAATTATTGGCATGGTGGTGTCACTACAGTCAAAGATGCAGCTGATGCTGCAGTTGTGAGTACGGTCAATTATTTCACACAGATCCCTGTTTCGGAAGTGAAGATCTGGGCTTTGAAAACCGTAGCCCCGAACGCACTTGCTACCAATGGCTACAGCGATCAGTCATCTTCTCCGGCAAACGAATTTGTTTTGACTCTTAATGGTGGAAACGTAACTGTAAGTTCTTCTGCAACAGGTAAATATACAGTTTTACCTGATGGGGCTAGTACCTATAATCAAGCGAAATTGTTGCAAAACCGCAAAATTTTCCTCAATTACAAATACAAAGATGCCACAGGAAACTGGTGTCATGCAAAAGACACACTCACTTTTCGCAACCGGATCCGTGATGGCGTAAACGAATGGCAGGACGAAGATCCTTCACACTATTAATCCTGTGAATTTGCTTTCAATCAATCCGAAACCCGGACGAGTACCTTAACAGGGAAAGTCCGGGTTTTATCGTTGGTTAATACGACCACTCCCCATGACTGACCGGCATCCGGTTTAATTCTTCCTTATATAGCTTCCACTGAGGTATAAACTTATTGATATAAGCCAGGAAACGGTCGTTATGGTGCCCCCAATAAATGAATCATTTGCTGTCGTTTCAGGCCAGGACAAATTGAACGGTCGAAAAGAAAGTTATTGAAGATGTGTAACTGGTTACTTAGGGTCTGCGTGATCCCTTCGCTTGCCAGTCGCTAACAACCAGCCGCCAGTTGCCAGCCGCCAGCTCCCTATTTTACAAATGCAATTCCTTGCCTTTTCAGATTGTATGCCTCGGCAATCACCTCCGCATTGACTATTGCTGAACTGTTCCATTCGACTTCAACTTGCTTTTTCTCGCCTGGCAACAATGTAAAATACCCATCTGAAAAATTCGCCGGAAGTACGATTTTACCCGATTGCGGATCGCGCAGATTAAGTTTTACCCCGATTACCGGAACCTTCCCAGAATTTGAAATTGTAATCACCTCTTTACCACGATGTTCTTGTTTGCCGATTTTTGCGGACAAACTTGCTGCGGCAAGTTGATTCAATTCATCAAACCGACCTTCTTTTTCATTTGTAACCAAATAATCATTCTGCGATAAAACTTTACTTTTGTCGGAAAGGGTAAGCCGAACCATATAGACCTGTGGTATTGATGGAAGCTCCGCAATATAACAATCAGCCAACTTGTTAGCAGGAACGGCAATAGAAATGCTTTTTGCTGAAAGTTTTTTCCCATTAAGGTCATATACTTCCAACTTTGACGTCAACTGCTTATAGCCTTTTAATGATGTATTTATAACAACCACTTTATGATCGTTAAGATTCATCTGGATATGGACAGGTTCACAAGCTTTTTTGGCCCCATAAAAAGATCCGAATGTTTCGTAGTCCCACGAATAGGTTTGCCAAACCATGCTCGGCCATGCAGGGTGGGTCATCCACAATAAAATACCACTTGCCTTGTTCCATAACTTGCTGTTCCAACTTTCGAACATTGCCCGGTGACTGTCGTAATTGACCATTTGCGCCTTTTTACAGAAGTCGTCAAGGTTTTCGCTGATCCCATATTTGGTTTCGATGGCTCGCAAATATTCCTTTTGTCCTTCGTGTAAGTCGTGGTAAAACCATGTGTCGCTGATCGGCCATTGGTCTTCAACCGGCATAAAAGAACGGATCGTTGCAGCGGTGGGTACGGAAGGTGTACCAAGTTCTGTAGAAAATCCCTCAGCAATTGTCTTGTAATAATCGGCACCATCTTTCAGGTAGTGCCAGGGACCGCTCGGACGAAGGTTCAGGTTGCGTGAATTTGGCTGATAATGGCGTGTACCATCTTCATTGGCAATCAAAGCTGTAAGCTGAGGTTCAATTTGCAAAGGTGCATAACCTTCGTTTCTCGGACACCAGATAGCAATGGAAGCATGGTTGCGAAAGCGTTTTACAACATCGGTTGCATTGGCCATAAACAATTGATTGTCATTTACATTCAGGTTATACCCTTCTGTTGAAAGCCAAAAATCGTTCCAAACCAATAACCCATATTCATCGCAAAGATCGTAAAACAGCTCTTCTGTACTTTCACCGGTCCAGTTTCTTACCATATTGAAATTGGCCAATTGGTGAAGTTTGAAATAGGGCTCCAGCCTTTCGCGCGAGACACGTTTCATCCCATCGTCCATACCCCAATTACCCCCTTTGCAGAAGATAGGTACCCCGTTGACCTTGATGGTCAGGAACGGATTTTTACTGTCCTTATCTATCGATGTTAACAAAGAAGGGTCAGCAGAGGGAACCAACTGGGGAAGAAAAATGCCATTGCCTACATCAACACGGTCGATGTTATTGAACAATACCTTTCCAGCAGATTGAATGGGATTGAATTCAATCCTCCACATTTTTTTTTCAGGTTGCGCCACAGCCATTTCATACGAAAATTCGCGTACGCCGAAGCGGATTATTTTCTGATCGGAAACACCTTTCCCCCCCAGTTTCGCCTGAAGGTTCAGTTGGTAAAATTCCTGACGACCGTAACCATTAGGCCACCATAAACGAGGATTTTTCAGGATGAGTTGAGGAAATTCCTGGGAAGTCAGGGTGATCGTCCTTGATTCATTCGGCTTTAAAAACAGCGTTTTGCTGAATTCAACCTGATCAATTGTTCCTGCCAACGTAATCTGCTGTGATTGAGCAGAATAATTTTTGATCCCGGATTTAATTGTTAGGGTAACACTTGTTGTGTCAGGTAAAGGTAAATCTGTAATCACCTGCGGATCGATGATTGAAACACCATCAGTGAGCCGTAACCGCACATCTTGCCAGATTCCAATGTTTCGGTCCCTGATACCCGGAACCCAGTCCCAACCTTCGGAAGAGATAAACGTGGGACCATCGAGGCACAACTGTCCACCATTTGGTCCAGCATTGGTTTTTGAAGATTCCTCCTGTGGAATTCCCGGGTTGTGGGGAGGAAAGATATGAACAGCAAGTATATTCGAGCCACCCGATTTGACGAAAGGTGTTGCATCAAACTCGCCACGATGAAAAGCTCCGGAAATTCGGCCCAACAATTTCCCGTTCAGCCACACATCAGCCTTGTAGTTGATCCCGTTAAAGAGCAGCCACACAAATTTTCCTGAAATATTTTCAGGCAATTTCACAGCTAACCGATACCACCAATCTTTTCTGCACAATGAATCAGGAATATACAAATTATTCAATCCAAAATAAGGATCGGGGTAAACACCCTGTTCAACCAAAGTCGTTAAAACAGTTCCGGGAACGGTCGCATTGTACCAGCGGGAGGTATTTAATTTTGGATCAAAAACCGATTCCCCCGAAGCGGTCAACTGATCGGCTTCAGACATTTCCCACCCTGAATTAAGAATAAACTCGTTCTCAGAAACTTTCTGAAGTGAAGCTGGAATTGCAACTTTCAGTTTCCGCTCAGAAACAACAGGTTTGCTTAACGACACAGGTAGGGTCGTTTTGTCCTGTGGCTGATTAAGCCCAAAATTTAATTTGTTCTGTGCCAGCAACTTGCTGGAAGTAAGTATTCCTGCAATGAGGAGAGTATAAAATAGAATGCCTTTCATCTTTTAGTATTATTTTATGGTCTGACTATCGTTCCGTCCTTTTTACGTACGGTCCATCCCGGAGCCCTGTTGTTGATCGGATATTTGGCTGCCTCTTTTTCGTCAATATCGACCCCAAGCCCAGGGGCTTCGTTCACCCAAAGATACCCGTCTTTATACACCGGACAACCAGGAAATACAGCCTGCTCTTTTTCCGAAAAACTATATCCGCCCTCCTGGATTCCAAAGTTCCAGACAGCCAAATCAATATGGGCATTGGCCGCATGTCCCACAGGTGAAACATCGCCGGGACCATGCCACGCAGTTTTCACATTGAACCACTCCCCTAATCTTGCGACTTTCATCGCAGGTGTGATTCCTCCGATTTGGGAAATATGGATCCTGATGTAGTCGAAATAGTGGTTGACCATTGGCTCAACAAACTCGTTGATGTTGTTGAAGAGTTCACCCATCGCAAAAGGAACTGAGGTACTTTCGCGAAGTTGTTTCCACCAATGTGTATTTTCGGGCGAAAGCGCATCCTCGATAAAAAACGGGCGATATTCCTCTACGCGCTTGCACATATTGATCACGTCCATCGGTTGCGACCGTTCATGTACATCGTGTAGCAATTCAACCTCCTCGCCGCACGCTTTTCGAACTGTCTCAAATAATTTCGGAACACTTGTGATATAGGCATGTTCATCCATATAGTTGTCCTTTTCAGCCCCAAACCCTGCGGTCTTATAATCAGGAGACGAAGCGGCAGCACCTATACCCCCATATCCTCCAAGCTGAATCCTGATGTATTTGAAACCCCTGTCCTGAAATTTCTTAACATTGCCAACGACCTCTTCAATTGTTTTACCGCTTGCATGGCCATAAACAGGGACTGCAAAACGCGATTTGCCACCAAGTAATTGATATACAGGCATATTTGCGCGTTTTCCTTTGATGTCCCACAAAGCTTCGTCCAATCCGCTCAGGGCGTTGTTCAAAACGGGGCCATTGCGCCAATAAGAACTGACATAAAAGGATTGCCACATATCTTCAATATTGTCAACATCTTTACCTACACAAAAATCGTTCATGTACCTCTCGATCGCAGTTACCACCACTTCGGCACGCTGGGTGAAAGTGGCGCAACCCAATCCGTACAAACCGGGTTCTGTTGTCTCAACCTTTACAACAATCAGGTTGGAACCAGATGGTGCCGTTCCAATGGCCTTGACACTTTTGATTTTTACCGGTGCCATGGCTTTGGCATAACCCGGAGCTTCGTAGGAAGATTCGTTTGCCTTGACTGAATTGAACCCCAAAAAACCTGCGGCTGAGCCCAATACGATCTTTTTCATAAAATCGCGTCGCTCGCTTGCGAACTGATTTTCAACCTTTTTCATAATCTGAATTGTATAAAATTTGGTAACTAATTTTAGTCGTTAATTGTATAAAAATACATTTTTACAAACGAATATTTGTATTTGCAACCATTTATTCAAGTGATAATTGAAATTGTATTGTCAGCTTATCCGCCATATTTCAATAAAAATTCAGGGTTGATGGCCTTAAAGCTGACCCTTCCGTTGTTGAAATTTTCGTTCGATAGCAGCAAATCGAGCTTTTCCTGAAGTGGGCGTATCACAACACCTTCTGCCCAAACCTCTGGGCGTACCTTGCTTCTGATTGTGGCCATTTTGATAATCGCATCGACATCGTTATCAAGCTCGTAATCTGTTGAAACAATCGGAACAGTGGGTAACTGGAGCTGTTCCATCAAATCGGCGAATTGATGAAACGGAAGATATTCGAAACGACCGATATCAAAGGCATTGAAAAAACGGATCGTCTGTCCCCTGATTTTTAATTTGTTGTCCTGTATACCTTCACCAATAAGCTCACCCTGTATTGCAAAATCTTTATTTAACGAGCGCAACTTGTTCTCAACATCCATTTGACGGGCAACCTGCCAATAGCTGTTCTCTTCTGTTTCCAGCAATTCGAGGTTGCGGCTACATACGCCAAATTCACCTTTGTTGATAAAATAGGTTGTTGAGCTACCATCCAATTTCTCAGTGACATAGCATTTTTCACCTTTGTATTTATCCAGAAGTTTTTGCAGGACCTGCACCCTTGTTTCATCGGTCTTGGGAATAAAAGACGGGAATTTCCCCTTGGCAATACCGCTTAAACAGGCTGGCATCGGTGGCTCATACAATGTGATCCCCAGTGCTTCAGTACAATCAGCATCTTCCTCAACAATAAATTCAGACGGTAAAATAGAGAGCGGAAAACAGATGCCCTGCGAGATTTGCCCACGAAGGCGTATTGTCCTGATCCTCATTCCCCGCGGTTTCAAAAACTCAAATTCAGGTTTGTCGGGCATCAGACTGTCGATTTCGCAATAGACTGCAAGATCGCCGGGAAGGAATTCCCCTTTTTTGACAATCAATTGCCATCCCAGAACACGTGCTATCTCAATTGCATCGGCATTCTCAATAGGTTCCAACGCTTTGATCTTTTGGATACTTGCTAATTTTCTCATGGTTTAATCTTTTTGTAATTACCAAATATTTCAATTTATTTCCATATTTCCTATATATCGAAAGTTAAGGAATTTTTTCCAGCTAGACAAGGGAAATTACCTACAAATCCTCCCTGAACAAAATATCCATTTGTAGGTCATTTTGAACCAGACCTGCTGCATGACTATTCGGCTGTAACCCAAAGGTAGTCACCATGGTTAGAAAAACAGATTTTCTTGTACCTGTCTCCTGTCTAAAGAACCCTATTTTGTTCCTCAATACTTCAGCATATTTATTGTCGATCGTAAAAG
>JBAXWR010000153.1:0-17125 GCA_037128295.1 Mariniphaga sp. | reverse complement strand
CCAGACCCCTTCATAATATTGATAGGTTAATCCATTAACATTCTGATCAATATAGTTAATTGAGTTCGTTTTTGTACAGCTTGGATCTGAACCCTCCAAAAATGCTTTGGCCTTGATGAGGCTCGGTTTTGTCACATTAAAAGGCCGATCATAAAGTATTGAATTGACATCCGGTTCTGAACCATCGGTTGTAAACCGAATGCTGGCTTCCGAAACATCGGAAGTGATTTTCACACGTACGGTGTCGTTCTGTTGCACCAAAGTATCTCCGGGATAAATGATTGGCGAGGAAAGGACAGGATGTTTTAAAAGTGCTTTTGCCCCTTTTGAAACAAAATGATAAGTTCCTGATCCTATTTCATATAGCACATTACTGCCCTCAGTTTTAAGGTATTTAATGTCTCTGGTTGTTTCGATGGATTTACCATTTTCAGTTACAGAAGCACTATTCTGTGCCAGAAGATAAACTGTTGCAGTTGTATTGGCAGGGATGGAAACGGTTAAATTGTAATCGTTCCCTGCAAATTCCCATCGTGTCTTTATTTCGCCATACATCGTAGGATAGGTTGTATTGGCATAGGAAAGACTGCTGACCGGATATGGCTTAACAATCGCATGCTTAAATCCTGGACTGGACGGATCAGGTGAAATCCCTCCGAGGTACTGATAGAACCAGGCACAAACACTTCCAAACATGGGGTGACTGTGGGAGGCATCCCCCTGCCAGGTTTCCCAAATCGTTGTAGCCCCCTTTTCGATCATGTAGCCAAAACCCGGGTAATCGCGTTGGTTCATCAGTGTATAAGCCAGATCACACCTTCCCGATTGTGTCAAAACATCCAAAAGCAGAGGTGTCCCCAGAATACCGGTGTCAAAATGTATCTTATTGTCTGTAAGGATATTATTAACCAGATTATTGAAAACAGCGTCGCGACTCTCATTTTCGGTTATTCCAAATCCCAAAGGGAAAATATTGGCACCCTGGCGGCCAATTGAATAATTGGAGGATTTGTTGTTGAAATAAAAGGTGTTGATTGAAGCTTTTGCTTTATTACCCATTTCTGCAAAATAATTTTTATCTGATTGAATATTAAGTGCCTCTGCAATATTAACCATTAATTGACAACAGTGGTAATAATAACAGGAATTCACAAAATCGGCAGGGATTTCGACAATGGCTGGAGGCACCCATTCACCAAGACCTTGATTGACCAGAATCCCATCTTTATTCAACTGACTTTTCATGTATTCGACCCAATGTTTCATCCCCGAATAATGGGCCTTTAAAACTTGGGTATCCCCATAATAGTTATACATGTACCATGGAATGATAATACATGCTGATCCCCAGGCTGTTCCGCCGCCACCATCCTGATAAGGAGTTGTATTGGGAACATATCCGGTTTCCTGATTCTGGGCATCGCTGATGTCGTTGAGCCATTTTGTATAAAACTGAGACAAGTCAAAGTTATAAATGGCCGCTTTCGCAGAGATCTGACCATCACCCGTATATCCACGCCGTTCACGATGAGGGCAATCGCTTGGAAGACCTCCATGGACATTCCCCAACTGGGTTCGTTGATAATTTTCCAGGATCTTATTGAGCAAAGGATTGGAACACTCAAAAGCCCCGGCACTTTTTATATCAGTATTGACAACCAATCCTTCAAGATTTTCAAGCGTCAGTTCAGAAGGAGCCCCACTGACATCCACATATCTGAATGCATGCCAGGTAAAACGTGGTTGCCAGATTTCAAGTCCATCGCCTTTTAAAATATAAGTATCTGTCTGATTGTAAGATGGGCCAAATTCTTCGGTGAAACGCATTTTAATGGTAGTCCCCTTTGGTCCTGAGATTTTCAGCCTTGCCCAACCTGAGAACATCTGTCCCATATCGAAGCGATAAAACCCATCAGGTCGTTTCGTCACATTTATTGGTTTGATTGTTTGCGTAATCCGATCGGGCGGCGAGACCTGTGCCAATAGAATTCCTGTTGGTGGCCGCACCAATACTGCTTCCTTCCATTTCGAGTCGTCAAAACCCGTCTCATTCCAACCTTTTTGTTCAAGCCGTGCGTCATAGATTTCGCCCGAATGTAAACCGTTGTAAAGAATCGGACTCAAATCACATTTCCAGTCTTTATCGCTAAATATCAATTCTTTGGACCCATCTTCATATTCAATTACAAATTGGGCAATCAACCTGGGGGTGTCATACCAGAGCATCGTATCCTGTGGCCTGTCTGCCTGGATGTACCAACCGTTTCCAAGGATTACCCCAAAAGCATTATTTCCAGATTTCAGGGAGGATGTGATATCAAAAATTTCATACAACACCCTGGTTTTCATGTTACCGATTTTTGACTCAATCCATTTTTCGACATTCCGTCGGTCGTAGTTGGTCTGATTGGGGGAAAGGACATGATCCCCTATTTTCAAACCGTTAATATACAACTCATAATAACCAAGTCCGCTGATGTAAGCCCTGGCTTGTTTGATTTTTTTATTGAAAGTTGCTTCTTTCCGGAAATAGGGCGCAGGAAGTTTCACATCAGGGGTTGCCAACGATTCAGGGGCTCCAATCCATTTTGCCTGCCAGTCAATCTTTTCAAGCAATCCCATTTCCCATGTTGAAACCTCACTCCAGACAGATGGATTCTTTTCCTCATCCCAAATCTGGACCTTCCAGAAAACCTTCATTCCTGAGGTCAGAGGCTTGCCATTGTATTCAACTTGTATTGACTGATCTGATTCAACCTTCCCAGAATTCCAGAGATCTGGTGTTTCATTCTGCAGTTTTTCCTCACTTGTAGCAACTAAAATCCTATAAGAAGTTTGCGAAGCACTTCTCTCATTCTTTTCCATTTTCCATGAAAGACGGGGTGACCCCAAGCTGATGCCGATCGGATTTGCCAGATATTCATTGCGAAGGTCAGTTACCATAGGAACATGACTTTGATTGTGACACGCACCAAAAATCATGAAAAAGATAAAAAATAGTTTTATAAATCTAAATTTCAAGGAATTACCCATATTTCAAAATATTTCTATTTATTTCCATTTACATGAAAGTATTTCAACATATTTCCATCTATTTCAACCTGTTCCATCTTATCCGGAAAATATCATAAATCTCAAAACTTCAACCTCCTTTTTGTGATCGCCGGTCGCATATACTTTTTCTGTGCTTCGGGATATCCTAACTCCCAAGGTGTTTTACCAACCCATTCAGTTTTCTTGCCCGCAATTTTGATGGTCCCTTTAGATGAGATTTCTACAACAGTAAAGAGTGGTTCCTTAAACGGGGCAGTGTATTTGATCCATTTGAAGTTTTTATCCACTTCCGGGCTATACCGGATGTTCACATAATTGTCACCGAGCCAGTGATAGGCCATCGAAGTAATTGTGATGTACCAGATGCCGTTTACCTTTTCGGCATAATCGTAATGGGAATGACCATTAAAACAGGCGATTACTTTATGTAAAGGGTTGACAGAATTGTGACTTGTCAGAATTTCCTGGATCTGCTTGTCATTTTCGATGCCATAGTATTCCTCTGCCCCCTTGACCCTTGAAAGTCCCTGATGCGAAAAGATCACCACCGGGTGCTCCGTATTCAAAAGGTCTTCTTTTAACCATTCCACTTGTTCCGGTCCGATAAATTGGGGATACCCCTTTACATCGGGACTTTTTTTGTCGTTTCCGTCAAGGACAATAAAATGGAAGCCATGACGGTCGAATGAATAATAGGGTCCCTTCATTTTAAGGTATTCAACGGCTTTAGCCTTGGAAGTACCACCGTCCATCTCATGGTTCCCGATCACATGAAATTTCTCGCCAGGGAACGAATTCCAGATGTCAACTAAATAGGCCAGTTTTTGATCCGGGATCTCAAAATCCCCCATTTCGAGGATAAAATTAGGTTTTTCAGCCTTCATACTGTTGATGAAGGTTGTCATCCGATATTCAGAATCATGCATCGTTGGCAGGTGGACATCAGTACAAAGACCTATTTTGATCTTGTCGGGATGTTTTGCCATGACCACTCCACTAAGGAAGGTCATCGTTAATGTCATTAGTACTAATATTCTCATATACAATATATTAAATCTATTATAATTATTTAATTTCTTCAATATTAATTACTTAATTATTTCCTAAAGATTGCGGCGATTAGAAGATTTTTTCTCCGACTTACATTTGATCGCGCCGCTGTTTATATCTTATCTTGTTTTCTACAATAGTTTAACCACTATGTGGTAGTGATCCTCATCGAAGATTGAATAACTTACAACATATTGATAATCTATCAGATAATTAACTTCCAGGCCATTTTCAAATTTCCAAATTAAATCATTTCCAAATTTGAGTTTCAATCTATAATTCCTTCATTCTTAATTCCATCATTCCTTAATTATCTCCAGATACCTCGACATCCAGTAAGGCCACAACCAAAATACAGGTTCCTTTACCTGCCGGGCATCTCCGGAAACGGCAGCCCAAGGATTTTTATCCCATCTGACTGTCGAACGAATACTTGCAGGCGGCAATTCTGCTATTTGTAATTCTTCCATTATCGGGCTTCTTACCAACTGTACATCTTCACGTAAACGGTGATCAATGGGCCAGTCAACAAGGTCAAGCGGTGCATCCCTCAGAAATTCAATAGTTTGCGGGATATTCACTTTTTTACCTGTTGCCAGAGCATAGGTCAGGTTATTGATCAGATTCTCACCCGATTCCTGACCTTTCATCCATCCATCAGCCAATTGCTCATAAAACGCTTTTAACTTTGGGTCATTTTCATATTTGAGTAAAATCGGGAAAAGATAACCTTCCAAAGTCCTGTCAAAATAGATTTGCCAGGCCGGGTTTTTGGAATTCAATTTTGAAGCATTATCCAGATAACCATGCTCATCAATCATTTGACGGTATATCTTTTCGTATTTTTCATCTCCTGTAAGATGGCCCACAAACTTCAAATAGGCAAGTAATTCAAAGGAATTGAGGCTTTTTTCCGATGACCAATCGGGGTCATTGTTGAGTTGTTCCGGCGACCACACAGACCAACGTGTATGTGTTCCATCCACATCGATCAGGTTAAAATTGGTCTTGATCAATTGGTCCATAATCTTTTTAACATGGTTCCTGATTAAAACTTTTTCCTCCTCACCTGCTGCATACTCGTAATAGAAAAAATAGCCCATCAAATGTCCGTCCATTTCATCAGAGCTTGTGTCACCTTTCCAGAGCCACTTTCCATCACCCGATTTTCGCCACCGCACCTCAACAGGTTTGTAACGTGGATCTTGGACCAGCTCGTCAGCAAGCTGTTGTGGCGTATAAGTTCTGTTTGCATCGTTTACTTCCTTCCAGTCAACAGGGACAATCGATCGGGCGAAGAATCCTTCCGTTCCTGTCACTTCCTGCAAATATCTTAAAAAATCGAAAGCCTTTCGTGCTTTGGCTTTTGCATCTTCGCTTTTTGTTACTGCATACCTGAAGCTCTCCATGGCAAGGTAACCACCAGTATATTCACCATCATTGTCATCATCCGAATTGCGCCATGTGGATGTGTCACCAGGCACTTCGAGACGTAAAACACCGCAAGTCCAGGGAGGGCGAATATGCCTTTTAATCAATTGTGTATAATAATCCCTTTCCTTGTCGGCCAGGGTCATCTGATGTCTCCTGATGCAACTTACCCCTTTTGCTGTTGCAATCCACGCATCCCCCTCTTTGTCGAAGGCGATATCATTGACCTGGTTATCGGTCAGCCACCGACGGCTGAAACGCAACGAGTGGGTATAATCCTTATTGAATCTTACGATCCCGACATTGGTCCCGACCCACATTACCCCATCGGGTGCCTGGCTTATACAGTTTACAAACGAGGAGGACAACCCCTCTTTTGGGGTCAGCTTTTTGATCATCGTGTTGTTTTGCCGGATGGAAACACCACCCATTCCTCCAACCCAGATATTTTGATCATAGCCTAATGAAACAGCTTTTGCATACGCACTTACCAACTCATTTGTATTTTGGTACAGGGTATTCTGATTGCTGTTGCACAAATACAAACCTGCATCGGTAGCTACCCATATATTTCCTTTTCCGTCAGTCAAAGCATCACGAACTGAGTGCGCGATTTTGTAATCCTGATATTTCCATTTCCCCGATAGGAGACTCCAGATACCATATGGACCAAGGGCATAAGTTTCATTACCTTTGGTGCAAACAACTGAAATCGGGGGTTTAACACCTTCTTCTTTTTTAAGCGTGTTGTTACTGAATTGATAGAGTCCATTCCAGGTTCCCAACAAAACAGTACCATCCTCTTTTACTGCAACTGAATAAGCAGGACCACGGTTATCATCTGTAATGACTGGATTCCAGTTCCCTGAGCCATTTTCCTTCCTGAAAACCCCGGAAGCCGTTGCGATCCAGACGTTTGATTTATGATCGACAGATATACTGCGAATTTCGTTCGAAGCGGCATCGGGGCCAATTTTAAAGGCATCATGGGTCTCCTGAACAAACAGTGTATCCTTTACAAACCGGAGTTCTGAAGTTTCCTGATTTGCATCCTTGCTTTGGCAGGAGCTTAGGACAAGACAACCCAAAACCACTTTAAAAAAAAGAATGCATTTTTGTCTATACAACTGTATTATCCTCATAATTACGTATTTATAAATATTTTAACCATTAGTTTGAGGTTTATCGGTCATTTCAAATTCGACGATACTTCAAAACGATAATTTCCTGATCCGACTTTAACCAGTCGTCTTCCATCTGAATAATTAAGGGTTTCCAATTCTTTAACCTGATCGAAAGGAACACCACTTTCTGTCACCCGTTCGTTTTGCGCTGCCGGGATAAAAACCATCGCAGTGGTATTGAAAGGAACTTCAATATTCAACAGAAATTTGCCGGGACTTTTTTTCCACGCTGTTGAAATTGTCCCTCTTAAAGTTTCAATCCGAGCTTTTGCAGAACCCAAACTATCCAGAAGTTGAGGTTTGATCACAAACGAACGAAATGCCGGATTCTCATCATCTAATTGAATACCAGAAATGTACTTGTAAAACCATGCATCTATGCTTCCCATCATCACATGGTTTTTCGATTGCTTCAATGTCCAGAATTCGCAAACCGTTGTGTATTTTTCCATCATGGAATTCCAACTGGGATAAGTTTTCTGATTGATGATCTTCCATGCAACATCGGCACGCCCCATCTCCGCAAGGACTTCAGGCATATATTTCGTTCCAAGGACTCCGGTTGTCAGGTGTGACGAATTCTTTTCAACAATATCTGTAACCAAATTGCTCAAAACTTTATCTTTCTGATTCTCAGGTACGATTCCCAAAAACAGTGGAAATGCGTTAGCCATCTGGCTGCCATCGTTGTAATTTGAAGTTCTTCCATTCAGGTAAGTCTGGTTGTACTTTTCGCTAATCTGGTCGGATAATTTTTTATAATATTGAGAATCTGCATCTTCACCCAAAATCTTGGCAACCTGCGAAATGATCCTGGCATCAAGAAAATAAAAAGCCGTCGGGACTGATTCCGGCTCACCCTCTTTCCACCCTTTCACCATACTTCCCCAGTCGCCAATCCAACCTTTTGGCAGGATATAATTCTTGGAGATACTTTGCAAAAAAGCCATGTATTTTTTCATGGCCGGATAATGCCGCTTTAATATCCTCTGATCACCATATTGAATAGAATACTCCCACAGCAAAGTAAAATAGGTGCTGCTCCATTCCACACCATCATCTTTTATATAAGGTCGTGGGGAAATAATCGGAATATCCCCTGTTTTTTCATCCTGGTTTTCTTTGATCCCCTCGAGCCAGTTTTCATAAAACAAGGCCATATCAAAATTAAACATCGCCTCCTCAATCGTTACCTGTGCATCTCCCATCCAGCCAAGCCGCTCATCCCTTTGGGGACAATCCATCGGGTAACCGATCATATTGCTTTTTTGTGACCAAACAGTAGCTTTATGTATTTTATTGACCAATTGATTGTTACATTCAAAGTCACCAGTCTGGTTATTTGCCGAATAGGTTGCTTTACCCTCGACTTTTTGAATATTTAGTGGTCCGTTTTGAGAAGTTATTTCGACATACTTAAATCCAAACCATGTAAAACTGGGTTCATAAGTTTCAACACTTTCACCCTTCATAATGTATTCAGCAGTTGCGTTAGCATGCTCATTACTGGTCACGTCGATGGTCCCATCTACGTTAAGATCTTCCGCAAACCTGATTTTTAAAAAGGTATTCTTCTTCGCTTTTGCTGAGATCCTGACTGTTCCGGCAAAGTTTTGTCCCATATCATAAACTTTCATTCGCGGTGTTGAAACCTTGATCTCCTTGGGTACAAAACATTCCTGGGCTTTGATTGCCGGCATCCGGTGTGAAACAAGTCTGCCGGTCGGACTACCAAATACTTTTACAGGTTGCCAATCTGAATCATTATAACCATTAAAAGTCCAACCAGAATGGTCAAGATTGGCGTTATAAACCTCTCCATCGTAAATACAATTATAGGTAACCGGCCCGTGCGACCATTTCCAGTTTTTGTCGGTTATTATTGTTTGGGTCGTACCATCCGTAAAAGTAACCTCAACCTGCGCAATTGCTTTTTTCGACCCAAACCATTGCATCCGGTATTCGTTCCACCATTTTTTATAAGGATTGTACCACCCGTTTCCAAGATGTATCCCGAAAGTATTTGCCTGATCTTCTAACAGATCAGTTACATCATAAGTGTCATAGAGTATATATTTATGATAAGGTGTTTTAGCGGGTGACAACAAGTGGTCGCCAACACGTACTCCGTTGATGTAAAATTCATACAATCCCAATCCGGTGATATAGGCTTTGGCAGACCTGACTTTTTTGGGCAATTTGATTTCACGCCGCAATAATAAAGAGACACCATCGTGAACGATGGAATCCTTTAACCCGGATTCTTCTTTTCGGTCTTTGTAAAAACCCTGTGACGGAACCGACTCAATGCCTGATTCTTTGCCAATCCAATCAGCTTTCCAATCTAATGGATTAAAAAATGCTGTTTCAAACCTGGCAACCGGACTTTCATGCGGATTTCCGGTTTTGTCCCAGAAAATAACCTTCCAAAAATAGCGTGTATCCGATTTCAAATTGTTGCTTTCGTATTCGTGCTGAATGGTTTCCCGCGACCCGATCTTACCGGAGTCCCATAGATCGGCCTTATTTTGGGTTAAAAGTTCTTCTTTCGAGGCAACCATGATCCTATAGGCAGATTGTTGCTGATTTCGTTGATCACAAGAGATCACCCATGAAAACCGTGGATGCTGCACATCAATATTATTTGGATTGACCGCATATTCGACCAACAGCTTCTCAAACTTAAAACCGGTGCTTTTTTCAGTACCACAGTTTATGCAACTAAAAACTACCAACAATGCGATTACTTGTAGTTTGGGAAATTTGGCCAAAAAGGGATCAGTCAATTTCATATGTTGCAAGAATTAGTTACCGATTTTTGAGTTTTCAAAGAAACTGTAGAAATCAGTAACCAATGAATCAATTGTTGATTGATTCTTGTGCTATATTAACGCAATTGCAATCTTTTCCGTTTACTGCAAAGTTGGTCAATTTCAAAAACTGCTTTGTCAAACCGCATTTGCCAGTCACCCCGAATTTCGGCAATTTCTATGCCATGCTCTTTTAGTACTTGCCTGTGAGAGTAATCCAACTGATTCCTTCTGAACTCCTCCAATCTTGTACCATCCTGAAAATAGGCGACATCATTGTTGAGGTAAAGGCAAAGTTCCGACTTATTCATATTATAAATTAAATCGCTAACAGTCAAATCCTTATTAAAAACAAACCTCGAATAGGATATTGTCGTATAAACGTCTGTATCCATGATGATCAAAGGGCTATTGCCATTAACTGCTTCATTAATCCCTCGTGAATGGGTTTCAGCAACTAAAAGTAAATCCTGGAAGGAAAATTCTTTTGAATCTGGTATTAGGTCCCGCCCGGCCTCCTTCACCAACGAACAATTGTAATGACTGGCAAGCATGTTGGCCAATGTTGTTTTACCTGTGGATTCTGTTCCAGCTATTACAACTTTAATCGCAAAATCATGTTTAACAGAGTCTGGCAGGAAGTTCCAATTTGAAAAAATATCCTCTCCGATTTGGGATCCTGATACAGGAACTGCCTCTCTGCCAGGATCAAAAGCTAAGTGATTAATTTTCATAAGGTCAGCAACAATATATCCATATGGTTCTGAGGTTATTAAAAGCGAAAAATCGGGATAAAGCTCCTTTAATACACTGGACCATACTTTAGATACCTCAAAGGATGTTTCAGATTTATTGGGCAATTCGGTTTCATTGTAGTTGAAGATTAAAACTTCAATTTTATCTGGCTCATTTACTGTCTGGATAATCCAATTTTTTCGTACACAACCAGTGATTGCCTCTTTTTCGCTACAGCAAACCAAAACAGACAAGAAATCACATTGGGCCAGAGCGAAACGGATCAGCGCCTCATGTCCCTTATGAAAGGGTAAGAATTTTCCCAATACAAAGGCTTTAATCATTCTGTAGCTCCTTTTTCCAGTAATACAGACCATATGAGGCGAGACCTAAAAATATTAAGTATTCCAATGAAAGAATATAAACCTCTTTTTTGAAATACAATAGGGTACAAATAAAGTCTATCATTATCCATAAATACCAGTTCTCGATTTTTTTCATTGCAAGAAGGAAAGTGGCTATGACACTTGATACCATGATTAATGAATCGACAAAAGGATAAGCAGCCTGAATCCTGAAATATTGCGGGAAATACAAATGCAGATTACTGATAAAATATCCTGTCAGAACCGAAGCGAAAATAATTAATCCAATTAGTGTGAACCCTATTTTTGTATCCAATTCAGAGATTCTATTCATCTTTGAATTGGAATTCCACCAATACCAACCATAAAGCGTCACTGCTAAAAAATAAACCTGCAAAAACATATCTGCATAAAGCTGAACCTGATAGAAAAGAAGAAAAAGAAAGATTTCGTTTATAATTCCTGTTGGCCAGGTCAGGATATTGGTCCTTGTAGCTAGTAGAACCGAAATCAATCCAAAAAACGTTCCGATTATTTCAACAAAACTGAAAGGATAACCAAAGACCTGAAATGCTATTGAGTCAATATCAAATATACTCATTAATCTATCTGAAGTCTTTGCGGTAATCGGACGGGGTTTTCTTCATGATCACCCTGAAATAGTGGTTGAAGTTTGCCAGATTGTTGTAACCGCACTCATAACAAATCTGGGTAATCTGTTTGTCGGTTTCAGCAAGAAATTTCGCGGCAATCCCAATCCTTACATTTTTTACATAATCCATGAAAGTTTGGTTGGTTTTCTTTTTAAAATACCTGCAAAATGAGCTTGGTTCCATAAATACCAGTTCGGAAGCCTCTTTCAGTTTGATGCCAGTCTGAACATTGTTAAAGACATATTCATAGATTTTATTGATCTGATCGTGGTCCTTATCATAGGAGTTTGGAAGGAATGCCGGAAGCGCGAGGTTTTCACGTTCGTCGATCTGTAAAAGGAGGTTGAAAACCTTTAGCAGTTCGATGTAACGTTCAAGCCCTTTCAGGTTGACCATGCGTCGAAGGACCTGTCCCACCTTTTCAGTCTTTTTGCCTTTGAACCATATTCCGTTTCCGGCATTCTTGAGTAAGGTTACCACCTGGGCCAGTTCAGGGATATTGAAGAAATCCGAATTGATGATATTTTCATAAAAGTGAGTTACAATACATTCCGGAACAGCTCCCTCTTCTGTCTCCAGAATATCCCAGCAATGGGGAATATTGGGACCAAGGAGTACAAGGTCACCTTTCGCATAACTTGAAATATTACTTCCCACGATCCGTTTCCCAGAACCAGAGGTAATATAATTCAATTCAAAATTCTTATGGGAATGGATCTTGTGCGAATTGGGATCCATCTGCAATTTTCGTGTGATAAACGAATGTTGCTGGGAAACAAATATCTTTTCATAAATAATTTCCATATGAATTTTTTTAACTTTAAAAGACAAATATAGGTAATATTTATCATTCCATTAGTTAAAAAACAATGCAAATAGAACAAGATTGTAGAAGTAAAACCAAAGCTGATTCTTTTACTTTGGAATTGATAAAAAACAGCAAAAAAAGTGAATTTGAAATCATTCATTCACACGATATAGTTAATCATTAAATATTCAAATTTCAACGTTATGAAATTACCATTAAAGGGGGTTATCCCTCCTGTAATTACACCTCTTATTGACAATAAATCTATTGATATACAGGGACTTGAAAATCTCGTGGAACATCTGGTCGGAGGTGGGGTACATGGACTATTCATTCTGGGAACCACAGGTGAAGCGCCAAGTTTAAGCTATGAACTCCGTAAGGAATTCATCAAACGCACATGCGAGCTTGTTGATCATCGTATCCCGATAATGGTAGGAATTACCGACACCTGTTTTGAAAGTTCACTCGAAATTGCTGAATATTCCAAAAATGTAGGTGCCGATGCTGTTGTAGTAGCACCTCCTTTTTACATCCCGATCTCGCAGTCAGAGTTAATGGACTATCTGGAGAGCCTAATCCCGAGATTGCCGCTTCCGTTAATGCTCTATAACATGCCAAGCTATACAAAAGTGCATATGGCCATAAAGACTGTCAAAGCGGCAAAAGATTTGGGGGCTATCGGGATTAAAGATAGTTCCGGTGATATGCTTTACCTTTTTTCGTTAATTGAAGAATTCAAGGACTCGCCAGAATTTTCAATCATAACAGGAACAGAACTATTTATGCCAGAGACAATTATGCAGGGTGGACATGGTGCAATTGCCGGTGGTGCAAATATGTTCCCAAAATTGTTTGTCGAGTTGTATGAAGCATCGGTGGCTCGTGATCTGGACAGGATTTTTACTTTGAGGGAAAGTGTCATGAAACTCTATAATACCATTTACAGTGTTGGCAAATCAACCTCAAGATATACAAAAGGGACGAAATGCGGTTTGTCGGCATTGGGTATCTGCAATGATTATATTGCCTTCCCGCTCCGCAAATTTGAAGGGGAAGACAAACAAAAGATTGAGCAGTATATTGCTGAAATGAGTGCTTTAGGCATTAAATAGATTTATTATTGGATACAAACAACCAACTGTCATCCAATTCTTCGGATTTTACGGTAAGGGCATCGAATTTCGGTGCCCTTACTCCTTCTGAGAAGGTCCGTTTACCTGTAAACACCCTGGCCTCATCCCACAATCCCTGATCAATAAATGAATTAAGTAGCCTCTGCCCCCCCTCTACAATCAATGACACAATTGACCTTTTATGCAGATCACTCAGGATTTGATGCAATTCAGTTCCATCAAAAATGATAGTCACAAATTCGAGGTTCGTCTTACCACCACACTCTTTTGAAGTGTAAACAATCGTTGATATTTGCTGATCAAACAGCGAGAGTTCAGTTGAAAGCCTCAACTCCTTGTCGATCGCAATCCTTACAGGGGAATTTCCATGCCAGTCACGCGTCGTTAAAGATGGGTTATCTTTTTGGGCAGTGTTTGTACCTACCATAATTGCAGCTTCATCAGACCGCATTTTATGTACTGCAATTCGGGACAAATCATTTGTGATCCAGGTTGGCTGACCATAACATTCATGCGTCCTGTCGATATCTATAAATCCATCGGCAGTCTGAGCCCATTTCAGTATAATATAAGGTCTTTTCTTTTGGTGAAAGGTGAAGAAACGCCGGTTTAATTCCTTACATTTCTCTTCAAGGCAACCGACCATTATCTTGCATCCGTTTTTTCTGAGTTTTTCAATTCCTTTCCCAGCAACATGGGCGAAAGGATCAATGATACCAACCACAACATTTGGAATACCATTTTCAATGATCAGATCGGAACACGGAGGAGTTTTTCCAAAATGGGAACAGGGCTCAAGGGTTACATACAAGGTCGATTCATTCAGCAATCCCTTCCACTTTACACTGTTAATTGCATTAACTTCTGCGTGTGGCTTTCCATATTCGCGGTGGTAACCTTCCCCAATGATCAATCCGTTGTGAACAATCACACAACCCACCATCGGATTTGGCGAAACATTTCCCATGCCCATTCGGGCCAATTCCATGGCCCGAAACATAAACCGCTCATCCACCTCAAAAAGTTCGCTCTTCATCCGCTTTATTTATCTTTGCAAAAAAAATGCAGGTTGCTAAAAAATTGATTTTCCAACGCCTCTCCGCCCTTTATGCCAAGGAGGAATTAGAAAGTATAACAAAACTGATCTATGAAAAAGTCCTTGGCCTTACAAGGCTTCAGGTTTATCTTAATCAACATGAAACGATCTCCGCGACAAATTTAGTTCAAATAAAAGAGATCATACGCCGTCTGGCACAATTTGAGCCAATTCAGTACATTTTAGGCGAAACGGACTTTTATGGTTTGAAATTCATTGTCAATCAGGATGTTTTGATTCCCCGTCCTGAAACTGAGGAAATTGTCGAATGGATTGTCAAGGATTATCAAAATCTTGATCCACAAATCCTTGATATCGGAACTGGTAGTGGGTGTATTCCGGTTTCGTTGCTGAAAAATTTACCCGAAGCTTATGCAGAGGCTTGGGACATATCACAGGAAGCATTAGAAATTTCGAAAATGAATGCTTCATTGAATCAGGTAGATATCGGATTCTTCTATGCAGATGTCTTAAATTCTGTTTTCCCGGAGCATCAAAAATTATATGATATCATCGTGAGCAATCCACCCTACGTTGCACAATCGGAGCAATCCCAAATGTTGAAGAATGTGACTGATTATGAGCCTGGGCTTGCATTGTTTGTACCTGATAGCGATCCCCTCGTATTTTATCGACTGATTGCGGATATCGCCATTTCGAGGTTAAAACCGGATGGGAATCTTTACTTTGAAATAAATGAAAGATTTGGAAATGAAGTTGTTGAACTTCTTACAATAAAAGGGTTCAGTAATGTTGTTTTAAAAAAGGACATCAATGGAAAGGACCGGATGGTTAAAGCAGGGTTAAAGTCATTGCAGTAAACATTTCTATAAAGAATGAATTGCCTCCAGCTTTAGCTAGAGGACCATAGTTTAAAAATTCAAAAAGGCTTTAGCCAAAAAATTACTAATTAACTAACTATTAATATTTTACATGAATTCGGCTAAAGCCTTTGGAATTTCTCATTTTCCGACAGGCTATAGCCTGGGGCTATTCATTTAGCCAGTCGCCAGTCACCATGATTATTCCAACCTGTCTGTCAATACACAAGCTGCTTTAAACTGCCGCCGTTTACTTTTTAATCCAAAGAGTTCAACTTTCACAATATAAATCCCAAGTTTTGCCTTCTGATGGTTTTCCATCAGCCCGTCCCATTCTACAATATCGTGAACACCAATCATTAAATTATTGGCCAATCGCCTGATCTCAATACCATCTTCTGTATAAATGCGGATATTTGCCATCAGTCCCGATTCTCCTGGCGAGAGTTTTATCAGATACCTGTCATTAAACCCATCATCGTTCGGTGAAAATATCTCTGGTTCAAAGGTGACAATTTCTGATCCGTTTTTAAACAAAGGATCTGCATTCGAGTTCTGGTAACCGGGTGTGGCAAATCCTACTGTTTTTGAGGCTGAATGCCAGTTTGCAGGATCTCCTGTGATATGCGTAAAGCTCGAACGTTCAAGTGAGATCCCTTTTACTTCGGTAATCATCGGATGGTGCATGGTTGCGAGATAATGGAATTCATCAATCACTTCCATTTGTTTATTTAAAAGTACGACCCAACCTTCATCCTGGTTGTAGGCGGGGAATTTTGCCATATTGAAAATACATAACGGACATTTGGTAGAATAGTTCGCCATCAAAACTGAGGAATCAGAAGTAAAAGCTGCATACGCACCATCAGTTAAAATCCTTGAAGTTGCAGCTAAAGGATAGAATGACTTAATTTTAAGGGTATTGTCCCTTGATGCCAAATAGATTTCGGACAATTCGATCTTTTTCCCGGAATTGTTATAAATCTCCACAAAATCAACTCCGTCGGGAAATGGGTCAAACAACACCTCGTTGATCAGAAGGTCGCCAGGTTTGGGAAGATAATACCAGAATTCACGATGTCCAACTGTAGACTTATTGCCACATTCATCCATTAACCCATTGAATGTTAAATCGTAAACTGTGCCATTTTGAATTGATCCTTCCGGAAAATAAAATGAATATTTCAGTTGTTTAACATCAAACTTTAGACTGTCGCAAATTGGAAGCACAGGGAGGAAAGAAAAAATTATTTTGGCATCGAATTGTTTATCAGGCATTTCAGAAACAATGACTTCAAGTAAGGAAGGACTTATAACCGATACGGCTTTAACAGTTGGGGGTGTAGTATCCTTATTCTCACGAAAAACAGAATTTTCAGATCCAGGTGTTCCCCCTTTATCTGAGATGGAAGTTTCCCAATTGGCATTTACGCCACAGCATCGCATTGGATCGATCCGTTCAAGCGAATAACCACCACCCGAAAAACCATCCTTGTGCATGGCAGGCGCATAACTAAACGAATCAATCAGGACATTTGTTGCGGAATACAATTTAAGAGTCTCGCCATCATTGGGAAGAGACAATCCGGTTACCTCGATATTTTCACCAATACTTCCCCAAATAGTACCTCCTCCTGTTCCACTGACAATTAAATACTTACCTGGATCAATTGTCTTTTCTGTAAGAATTTTAGGCTTTCCGTTTACCTCAAGGATCCAATTTTTCAAGTTGAATTGAAACCCACATGTGCTTTTCAATTCGATGAATTCTTTATTAGGTAATTTAACGACGGGTGAAGGGTCTGCCATGATCTCGTTAAAAACCAGGTCGCCAAATTGGGCTGTCGGAATAAAAGTAAAATCAATCTCATTCACGGCAAATGGTATTCCATGCAAATCAGTTAAGTTGTTTAATGTCAAATGCATATTAAACTCACTAAAATCGCCAATGCGCAAATAGACCCCGGAAGAATCCCCTGAAG
>JBAXWR010000152.1:0-17320 GCA_037128295.1 Mariniphaga sp. | reverse complement strand
TCACATCAAATTCTCAGACTAAACAATCTGCATCAGGGAATTTGTCAAAGTTGGAGCAGGAAGTGTTTGCAGAGCTTAACCTCGCCCGGACTCAACCAAAAACTTATGCCAAATTCCTCGTTGAATATGCCAAACACTACAGTGGAATGGATGTCAGATTCCCAGAGGAGGTGACCATGACTACAAACGAAGGGGTCGCAGCTGTCAATGAAGCGATTAAATTCCTGAATACTCAGAAACCGTTGCAGAAATTAACCATTGACAAGGGGTTGTGCCTGTCAGCAAAAGATATGGCCAGGATGCAGGGTGCTACTTCACAGATTGGACATGTTGGAACAGATGGTAGTTCGCCCACTACACGTTTGGTACGTCAGGGGGATTGGGACGGGCTTTGTATCGAAAATATTGATTATGGGAACAATAACGCAAGGAGGATCGTCATCTCGATGATTGTCAATGACGGTATCAAGGCCCGGACTTTCAGGAAAAGTATTTTTGAACCCAAATATAGGCAAGTTGGGGTGGCTTGCGGTCCGCACCAGGCATACGAATATATGTGTGTAGTCGATTATGCTGAGGATTTTAGGGATAAATAAGGCTGGCTAATGGCAACTGGCGAATGGTTGCTGGCAATTAGCGGCTGGCTGATATTGTCCTTCGATTTTATGTTTTAAACTATTAGTTTCGTATAATATTTTGGTTATCAAATGAATATATTTACTAAAAAGGGAATAGTGAAAAAACACATAGGAACAGTAGGTAAAACCACATTAGGCACATAGTAAGAAGGATAAAAAAACTTCAGTGAACAAATATTTCGAGCAACTCAAATATTGCGTTTAAAGCTATGTTAAATATTTAACCATAAAATAAATATATCGTGCCGTTTTTCTATTCCTCCGTTTCCGTTGACAACTTTTCCCACCCCGCCAAGCCGCCATCCAAACCAATTTCTGCCGCGAGCCCTTTAAGTGCCTGTAAAACCTGGGCCAAGTTTATTTGGGAGGCCATCCTGAAAACACTTATCCATGTAGCCATTGCATTATTTTTATCACCGTTTTCCCAATAGATATGCCCCATATTGAAAAGGGTTTCACATAAACCAGGTTTGTCGCCGATCTCCTGCCTTATGTCCAGCGACTGTTTCTGATACCCTAACGCGGTTTCGTAGTCGCCCTTGGCAAAGTAAACCTGGGATATATTATTTAGCGTACTACCTTCGCCACGCTTTTCACCAATTTCCTGCACAATTGCCAGCGACTGTTTCAGGTACTCCAACGCAGTGTCATGATCCCCCCTTGCATCATAAATTTGGGAAATATTATTAAGAGTGAGACCTTCGCCATACTTGAAACCAATTTCCTGCGCTATGTCCAGCGAACGTTTCAGATATTCTAACGTGGTATCATAATCGCCCTTGTTAAAACAAACATGAGAAATATTACTGAGAGTGACACATTCACCTTGCTTGTCATCAATTTCCTGCTCTATGGATAGCGACCGTTTAAGGTATTCCATCGCTGTGTCGTATTCGCCCCAGACTTTGTAAACCTGCGAGATGCCATTAAGCGTTTCAGCTTCGCTTTGTCTGTCACCGATTTCCAGTGCAATGGTTAGCAACCGTTTCAGGTATTCTAGCGTAGTGTCAAAGTCGCCCCTAGCATCGTGAATCTGCGAAATATCATAGAGCGTGGCACCTTCGCCTTGCCTATCACTGGTTTCGATTTGCAGCTTTTCCAATTTTTGATAAAACTCCAAAGCCTGATCATATTTGTTTAAATCCTTATATAACCTTGCAATTTGCTGATATAAATTTTTTAGCAATTCAAGTTCAGCGTCTGGAAGCATATTAGCCCTTTTGAGCAAACGGTCTAATTCCTGTTCTTTTTCTTCACCTGTACTTCCCCCCAAAGTACTATCCCTCAATTTTAATTGATCGGATGTAATAAACGAATTAAAATCTTCTGAATGAATTGTTTGAATATTTTCCATTTTCAAATCCAGTAGCAATGACCGGAACGACCATAAGTCGGGCAATTTCTCCATGATCTGACGCGCAAACAATTCATCAGTTGAAGATGAAATAAATACGATCAAAGCGATTGAGTAGGAGGCCAATTTGTCGCGCCGCTGGTTTAGACCAGTATAGATTTGAGGATTTGCAAGGATTTCTTCAAAATTTTCGATATAAAAGAACCCTTCAGCAGCCTTATAATAACTGTCAACTAATGTCCTATAATCAGTTTTTCTGCCATCAACCGTAAAAGCGGGGCGTTCGGGAAAAAATTGTTTTATATCTTCTTTTAATTGATTTACAAGCAAATAATGGTTATACCGTACAATTACAAAACGAAATGCTTCTGTCTGCAGTAAACGGAACAGCGGAGTAGTTTCTTCAATATAATTACTTGTTTTATCCGACATTCTGTTTGTACAATTGCGATGCTTCAACTATGGGGTTTACACGTTTATAGGTTCCATCGTTATATTCAAGTATGATCAATTTTTCGAGCAGGTCCTGCCAATCGGCATCAAAAGGCATAACTCTTCCTTCATCATTTGCTTGTTGGAGGGTTTTCAGTTTCTCCAAATCGGAAGTTGACACATATTGCGAAGTTTCGGCAGCCAACTTGCGGATTCCTTTTTCCAATGCTTCGATCGTAATTACCTGATCGTCATCATTTGTGAACATGTTGGCATATTCCAGGACCCGTAAATATTCCCTCGGCGAACCGCCTCCCATCAAGATGGCTTTTCGCACCGTATCAGGACTGTCAAACAGCTTTTGGTCAATCCGTTTGTAGGTAAAATCAATAAACCTTTGCACGGCTTTTTCGACGATATTGCCGTTCCTTTCCCTGATCTTTACAAAAGGGAAGGAAACCACGGTGCTGAATACGATCAATTTCTGCCGTTCGGGCATAAGCTCGATAGGCAATGTGAATATGGTGTTGGCACTAATAAGCCTGATCCGGTTTGCCTCTTCCAAAATGATCTTTTTTCGGATGTCAAGGCTCGCAGCCTTTTCGATACCGTCAACCACAAAAAGCAGTTCTTTGGCAGTTTTTGTTTCACGCAACTTAAAATTGACCTCTTCGACAAATAAATTGAACTGCCTGGCAAAATCTGAAAAATTGTTTTTGAAAACAGTCCTGATTTTTTGGGCATTCTCCTTGCTCCCGAGCAGATTGGACTTCACCTTTGCCGCAAGACCAATAAAGCTCAGAAAACCAGGCACTCCTGCAGAAATTTCAACTTCAAAGCCATCGTCTCTTTTGATCGCTTTGTTTACTTCCCTCACCCTTTCACTAAACCAGTTTTGAAGTGATGCAATAATAGATTCATCAATTTCAAAATTTATTTTATATAATTCCTCGAATAGCCTTTCCAACTGAAAGATAACAATGTCCATGTATTCCATGTCGTTCAAATCGAGCCCATCGTCAAGGTTACAAGTGACACAAAAGAAACCGTTGGGGTGGTTCAGCCTTAGTGCAATTTTTGCCAACTCGGAAGTTTTGCCTGAACCGCGCATCCCTGCCAGAAAAAGCAATGTTTTGTTTCCCCTGTTGGCCAGGTCGTTGTAAACGAAGGTGGTAGGGTTCACCTTTAGAGCCTTATAGATCATACGATCTTCAAAATCCCCCCGGACATCGGAAAAATCTGTAAAGAATTCATGGTCCGAGCCAATAGGAACATCAAAGCGTACTGCCGTATCAACCTCGACAAGAGAATGGGCTTTTTTGTAGAAATCGTTATTTGCCATAAAGTCTTTGTTTTAAATCACTCACAAAGCTAAATATTTTGGAAGAACAATCAAGGATTATTTGTCTGTTAAAATTTCGGTCATACCACTTTGCTCCGCCAGTTCCCCTTTTTCAGGTACCAGTACGAAAGAATCCCGATCAGGGAGCTGTAAACAAATTCGGCTGTCCAAACATATTCAATCTTCATTTGAAGCTTTACGGCAATCAGCCAGGTAAACCATAGGTAAAAGAACAATGTAATGGCCTCTATACCAAGGGCTATTTTTGTATTCGCAGTACCGAGAAGGCCATTGAACAGGATGCTCATCACAGCAAACAGGAATAAAGCCACCAAAATAATGTAGTAGGATGGGATGGTCGCCTCGATCAAAGATGAATCGTTCGTAAATATCGAGATGGAAAACCTTGGAACCAGCGCGGCAATGGCCACAGTAATAGTCATGGAAACGATACTGAAATTCATGATCTTTCGGATAATGGGTATCACCTTTTCTGTCTGGCCTTCCCCAAGGGCATTGCTCACCAAGGTACTTGTAACAGAACACAATGCCCATCCGGGAATCATCAGCATCAGGTAAACGCCACGGATGATATTGGAAACTGCAAGGGAACGCTCGCCCATCTTTTCGATCAGCATAAAGAAAACGAACCAGCTTCCCAGCGAGAGAACAAATTGCATCATCACGAAAACCGAGATGGACAAAGTATTTTTAATGATTTTCAGATCTGGTTTGACCCATTCAAAAAGGACATAATGCTTTAAATGGTTGTTGTGGCGCGTGATTACAATAAAGAAGATCACTGCACATACTTCGGAGATCGAAGATGCGATTCCCGCACCTTGGATTCCCAATCTGGGAAATCCACAATGACCAAAAATCAAAATATAGTCTAAAAGGACATTCACTCCGGCCATTATTGCAGAACTGATACTCAGGTATTTCGTAAAAGCAATTCCAGTGTAGAACGAACGGAAAAGCAATCCTGCCGACGCAAACGAAAGACCTAATATCCTATATTTCAAAAAAGTTGAACTAGCCTGAAATACAGCCTCTGAAGCAATAAATGGTTTGAGGAGGGTAGGGCCAAAACTGAAAATAAGTACTGTGATTGTGATTGACAAAAGGATCAAGAAGTAAAAGCTGTTGTCGAAAATGCGCCCGATTGCCAGATAGTTTTTTTCGCCGTTGCGGCGGGCGATGAGGATCTGGACCCCTGTGGTAAATCCAAAACCGACCATAAACAACGTGGTATATAAAAGCCCTCCGATTGCAGAAGCCCCAAGTTCAATCTCACCGACCCGTCCAAGAAATGCTGTATCTGTCACATTTACAATGTTTTGCGCCAGAAGGCTCAACATGATGGGCCAGGCTATTTCCCATATGGTCTGGGACGATGGAGAAGACATGATTAATTTAATATATTGACTATTAGATTATTGGATAAATATCTATTCTGTTCGCAAAGTTAATAATTTTGGTGGAGTTTGAGATCCAATTTTGGGAAAGCAATTTGTCATCAAAGATATCGTTAATCAAAATAATGTCATATGGCACAAATATAGGGGTTGTACTAGTACCAAAGATCAATCAAAAATCAATTTTCAAAAAAACAATCAATCTTGGAAATTCCCCTCCTTTGGAGGGGTGGCGAAGCCGGGGTGGTTGATAAAATACAGATGTAACCAATAGGTTGGTAAGTGTGTCAAAGGCTATAACCGTTATGTTCAGTCTTCTAATTTCATTTTCGTTTGTGTAAAATGTTTCGAATTATGTTTTCGTGTCCGGGTGACTGTTGTTACACTGAAAAGTCACCGGGACACTGCATCCTAAAGTTTGTTTGCCTGTACAACATAAATCTACCCAGTAAAAATGTTAAACCACCAAAACCCTAATTCCCAAGAAAGACCAAAAGTTTAAAGACCAACTTTTGGTAATTTTTGAAAATTCGTGAATTGGTGGTCCAACAATATTTTATTAAAGTATTCCTTATTCCTCCAAAGTGCTTAAATCACCTTCCGGCAAACCCAAAGCCCTTGCCTTTAAGACCCTGCGCATAATTTTCCCGCTCCTGGTTTTGGGCAACTGATCAGTAAAAGTGATTTCTTCCGGACGGGCAATGGGTCCAAGATGTTCGACCATATGCAGAATCATCTCATGTTCAAGTTCTTTGCTCGGCTTATATCCCATACGCAAAACTGCTACAATATGGATGCAGTTTCCTTTCAGGTCATGCGGAAGGGCAACAGCAGCAGCTTCTGCGATTGCGGGGTGGCTGGCCATTACACTTTCAATTTCGGCAGTTCCCAAACGGTACCCACTCACTTTGATCACATCGTCGGTACGTCCTATGATCCTGAAATATCCATCGTTGTCTTTTTTCGCAGAATCCCCGGTAAGGTACCAACCAAATTCGCCGTATTTTTTCCAATAGGTATCGATGAAACGCTGACGGTCGCGGAAAATGCCGGCCGTCATTCCCGGCCATGGACCTTTAATTACCAAAGTCCCTTCTTCCCCGTTTGCTACTTCCTTACCATGGTCATCCACAACTGCGATAACATTCCCAAAGAACGGTTTTGTAGCCGATCCGGGTTTTAAAGGGGTAATCGGTAATGGACAGATCATAAAACCACCAGTCTCAGTCTGCCACCAGGTGTCGATAATCGGACATTTTTCGCGTCCTACAGCTTTGTAATACCACCTCCAGGCTTCCGGACTAATCGGTTCACCAACTGATCCCAATAATCTCAATGAGCTGATGTCGTTACGGTTGGGCCATGAATCGCCAAAACGCATCAAACTTCGGATGGCAGTAGGGGAGGTGTATAGGATATTGATTCCGTATTTCTCCACCATTTTCCACCAACGGTCGGGATATGGATAGGTTGGGGCTCCTTCATATAGCATGATCGTGGCACCGTTCATCAATGGGCCATAAACAATATAACTATGACCGGTTATCCAGCCGGGATCAGCGGCGCACCAGTAACGGTCTTCAGGTTTGATATCAAAAACCATCCGATGGGTGGTCGAAGTATAAACACTGTAACCTCCATGGGTATGGACCAAAGCTTTTGGTTTTCCGGTAGAACCTGAAGTATAAAGCAAAAACAACATATCTGACGAATCCATTTGTTCAGTCTCACATTTATTGGCAGCAATCGGAAGTGCCTTCAGTTCGTGCAACCAATAGTCGCGCCCGTTTTCCATGTAAACATCCACGCCTGTCCGTTTTACTGTGATGCATATTTCCATGGTAGGCGAAAGTTCCATCGCTTTATTTACAACGCTTTTCATCTCAACAACTTTTCCACGACGGTACCCTCCATCTGCAGTGATCACAATCCGGCTATTCGCATCATTGATCCGGTCTGCCAAAGCCTCATGACTAAATCCACCATAAACGACACTGTGGACTGCACCTATTTTAGCACAGGCAAGCATTGCAATAATCTGTTCAGGAATCTGAGGCATATAGATCGTAATGACCTCACCGCGTTTTGCACCCATGCTTTTAAGGATATTCGCAAACTGGCAGACTTCACGGTCCAATGCATGAAAGGAGAATGTTCTCACATCACCTGGCTCACCTTCCCAGATTAATGCCAGTTTGTTCCGGTTGGCATTGGTGAGGTGTCTGTCGATGGCATTTAAAATGATATTGGTTTTGCCACCCTCAAACCATTTGTAAAATGGCGGGTCGCTCTTGTCCAGCACAGTATCCCATTTTTTATACCATGCAAGGTTTTCTGCCTGTTGAGCCCAGAATTGCTCGGGGTTGGCGATTGACCACGCATACAATTTGTCATATTCCTGCACATTTGCCTGCTCGATTACCTCCTGCGAAGGGTAATAAGTCTTTTCGTCATTGATGCTTTCCATATCGGGTAATAATTTTAAATGTAAAGAATGAAAAGTGATTGGTTGATATTTTCGTTAGAAACAAATATGTACCAATAAAGTTTTAAATGAAATAAAGGCTTTAAGGATCAGGATATTTCGGAGCTTACAGGATTGACCATGGACGAATTAAATGACCAAACTTAGATGTCTTGAACAACCATTTATGAGTAATTTTTGTTCAACTAAAAAATCCTTTACTGAATATGAATTTATTTTAAAGTATTCATTTAATGATTTTTATGAAAATTATTTTTAAAAAATGACAATGTTATTTTGAGATAAAAAAATTATATTTAATTTTATAGTCCAATAAACCCTAAAAAAAAGAATTATGAGCAGTTTAAGTTGTTGTCCAAATTGTTACAGAGAAGCTAAAGTTTCAATATTCTCTAATTTTTTTCCTGTACACACTTGTCGTGACTGTGGTAAGAAATATTGCAATGACTGTGGTGATGGTGATGGAACAATTTGTCCTGAATGCGGATCATCGCACTACACGGATTATGATAAAGCCTATTCAAAATGACATAGGTAATACAATAGACCTAATCCTAGTAAAATAATCAATTTATGGGATTTAAAAACTTTTCACAATTATTTTAATTCTTTGAGTTTTGGTGTTTGCAATTGGATGTTTTATGTTTATTGCAACCCAGCTTAAGAAATATTGACTCAAATAAATCAATGGAGGATAAACAATGCACAATCAAAGGCTCGCTTTAATAATATCAGCTTTTGTTGGTATTATCGGTACGTTTTTACCGTTTATGAAATCGTTTATTAATTCGGTTTCGCTTATTGAGACCGGAGATGGTACCGGTTACGTTATCATCCTGGCATTTGTCGTTTCGATAATTGTCTCCTTTATGGGTGACCAAAAATTTGCGATGACCAATGGGCATCTTATTGGTGCCATCATTCCGGGTGTTATTCCGGGGGCAATTCTACTTTTATTGGTCATGGCAAGGATGAATGATGATCTTGCGCGTTTTTTTAGCAGTTTTGGAATTGGTTTTTATCTTGTAGTGATCGCTTCATTTTTAATTTGGATTCTTGGTATAGCACTAAAAGCCAACGAAATATCCAAGCCAATAAGAAAATTTGATGAACAAGTCTTTTGTTCCGGATGTGGAAAAAGATATTCTGCAAGATCAGCGGGCGAGTTTTGTGACGAATGTGGAAATAAATTGTAAAACCTTAATAATTAATCAAATATGAAAACCTGTGTCAAGTGCAATTCGTCTTACGATGATGATAAGAAGTTCTGCAAAAAATGTGGTGGTTCATTAACAATTGAATACCAGATCGATCCAAGGAATGTTGCCAAAAAGACAGTTCTTGAAGATCGGTTAAAGGCTGATCCATTAAATGTAGAACTACTTCACGAGTACGCTCAATTTCTTTTCAATAACCTATTATTCAAAGAGGCGATTACAGCATCCTATAAAATATTGGCGATTAACGAAAATGATGGAGTAGCAAAGGATTTGCTGTTTAAATCGTATTGCAAACTGAAAATGTTAAGAGAAGCCTTAGATATTGGAAAACAGCTTCTTGCCGAAAAGCCAACAGATATTTTCCTGCTCGAAGAACTTGCCAGAATGGCTAATGAATCAGGCAATAGTGATAGGGCTTCTGAATATTTCGAAAAAATTCTCAGTTTACAACCTTCGAATGTTGCTGCTTTATACAACAACGCACTGATTTTGGTGGATAAAAATGAAATTGAAAAAGCGATTGGGATATTCAATCGGTTACACAAGGACGGTGATAACCAAAGGGTGACAACGATCTACGCAGGCATTGGCAAAGCGTTAAATGATGATTACAAAACCGCTGTCGACTTGCTTCGACCGATTATGCTCGACGACAAAAAAAATCAAAATGACCTTGACCATAATAGGGGTTTGATTTACCTTGCGTACAGTTTATGCCAAACGTCAGCCGATTTTACCCTAATCCAAAATTGGATAGATAAATTAGATATTAAGATATTACGAAACACCCAATATGAGCCTGATAAATTGACAGTTGTGAAATTGGCGGATTTCTTGATCAATCACAATTTAAAACAAGTTTCACCATCTCCAGAAGCAAGCAATCAGGTTGCCAAAATTGTTAAATCTTACCTTCCATCAGGGTTTTTCACACCAAGTAGCAATTCAATGCTTGCAGAAATTTGGTATAGCATAGGAAATAAGCAAGTTGAGTTAAAGCTATTGGCGGATGCCTTAAATTCGTTTCAAAAATCTTGCGATTTCGCGCCTACCGAAAGCAAATACAAGGAAAAGTACAACGAGATTAAAATATTGTTCGAAAAAGATAATCGAAAAAGTAATCGAAAGACGAATTTAGGAATTGCGGCTGTTATTGTAGGACTAATTTTATTAGCAGTGTTGGTATTGGCTTATGAGAGATTTGCAGAAAAAAAGGCATTTGACCTTGCAAAAAAAGAAAACAATATAAGTTCTTATCAAATATTTTTGAGCAAATATCCTAAAGGAAAGTATTCTCCTGAAATCAAACAACTTTGGCAATCATTTAGAACTGCTGATTCTGTATTAGTTGCGGCTCTTGCTGAAAATGCAAAAAAGGGTGGAATAGAAATCCTAAAAAAGCTTCGTGCAAACAATAGAAATCCTATTTCAGAATCCTTCAGTTTTAAGAAAAATGAAAGGTGGGCTACTAATGTAACTTTACCAGAAGGAAAGGTATATTGGATAATTGTTAGAGGAGCTTCCGTTAATCTGGTTAATGGACAAGAGTATCTGGAATTATCACAAAATCATGAACCATATTTTTTTACTACCAAAACCGCAGGTAACCCGACTTTTGACGGAATTATACATGGAGATGGTTCTATTTCAAACGTAACTGTTGTATCGTACACAGACAAAAATACCAACTATTTCGAATCAGAAACCGGAACTTTACATTTTGTTGGCGATATCTGGTTAGCGGATAATACCTTTAAAACTGGTAGTATAGTGAAATTTGAGGTAAAATATAATTCAGTAAAACTGGTTGGTGGCAAAATTTACGTGCCAGGTGTTTATGAAATAAAATTGCCAGGAGAAGGAAAGATAGCTTTCGAAGGAATTAATAATGCTAATTCTCAAGTAATAGTAACGTATTAGTTTTTGGCAATAAAATTAGTTTATGAAGATAACCTTTATGACTTACAATTTAAGTTATGCATTTTGTAGTTTTTCCTACATTCATTAACTATAAGTCAATAAAATAAATTCTATTCACAAAGTTAACAACGGCATTGTTTTTAAATCATATCATATATCCAACAATGATTCTCCCCTTACGAAAATTCCATCAGTCAGCTTTAATCAAGCCATCGTTTTCACCATCCATAACTCCGTGAACATTTGAAAATTCAAATCAGGTTCGTGCATCTTTCACGAGTTTATATAGTTGAATCGTATAGAAGTGGATTTTGGTTTTTGTGGATGTCCGAGTGCTTAGAAAAAACAAATATCTTTGATAAAAAATGCGGATGGCAAACTTATACATCATATCGGGTTGCAATGGGGCAGGAAAGACAACGGCTTCCTATACTGTTTTGCCAGATATGTTGAATTGCAAAGAATTTGTCAATGCGGATGAGATTGCCAGAGGATTATCCCCTTTTCAACCTGATAAAGTGGCGATTGAAGCTGGGAGGATTATGTTGAACCGGATTCATGAGTTGATGGTACAAAAAGTGGATTTTGCTTTCGAAACGACGCTTTCTACAAGATCGTACAGGAACTTTGTAAAAGAAGCCCAAATGTATGGTTATTTTGTGACCTTAGTTTATTTTTGGTTAAATTCAGTAGATCTGGCGATCGAAAGGGTTCGAACAAGGGTTTTGGCAGGGGGACATAATATTCCCGAAGATACAATCCGCAGAAGGTATAGTTCTGGTATAAAGAATCTCTCAGAAAATTATCTACCAATCTGCGATTATTGGATGATATTTGACAACTCGGAACATCCGCCCTTGTTAGTGGCAAAAGGATTTAAAAATTCAGATAAACAGGTTTATAGTCTTGATATTTTCAATCAAATAATTGAACAATGAACAAAGCTGAAGTTGAAATAATGCACGAAAAAATAGTAAAGGGAGTAAAATTGGCTTACGAACGGCTGTTGATCGAAAAACAAAAAGATGATTCGGAACTTGTGTTTTCGCAGGACGGGAAAATTGTGAAGGTGAAGGCACGGGATTTGATCAACCAAAATAAAACGGAAAAGAAATAGAGCTGAAAAATCAATGTTTTGCTTTTTTGACGGCTTCTAAGCTACAAAAAGTGAAGGCTTGACTATCTCAATCTGTGATTTGTCAAGCCATCACTAAGTCTAATCTTCCCCTTCTGAAAACTCCATCAGGAAAGCTTTTATAAAACCATCGATATCCCCGTCCATCACTGCCTGGACATTTCCGGTTTCAAAACCTGTACGGACATCTTTTACGAGTTTATAAGGTTGCATCGTATAGGAACGGATCTGGGATCCCCATTCAATTTTTTTCTTGCCTGCCTCAATTTTGGTTGTCGCTTCATGACGACGTTGCAGCTCAAGGGCATAGAGCTGCGACTTCAGCAACCGGATTGCATTCTCCTTATTTTGAAGTTGTGAACGCGACTCCGTATTTTCGATGATAATCCCGGATGGGGCGTGTTTTAGCCGGACACCGGTTTCTACCTTGTTGACATTCTGTCCACCGGCACCACCCGAACGGAACGTATCCCACGAAATATCCCCAGGATTGACATCAATTGTAATCGTGTCGTCAACCAACGGTGCGACAAAGACCGAGGTAAACGAAGTTTGCCTTTTCCCTTGTGCATTAAAGGGTGAGATCCTGACAAGCCGGTGAACACCATTTTCGCTTTTCAGGTAACCATAGGCAAATTCGCCATCAATCTCAATGGTAACACTCTTAACCCCAACATCTTCACCGGGTACAAAACTGGCCTCCCTCACGGTGTATTTGTGCTTTTCGGCCCAACGGAGGTACATGCGCATCAGCATATCTGCCCAGTCGTTCGACTCTGTCCCTCCAGCGCCCGCATTGATCTTTAAAACAGCACCCAGCTTGTCCTCTTCGTGCCGGAGCATGTTCTTCGTTTCGAGGTCTTCGACCAGATTGCGTACCTCAACGAACTGACCTTCAAGCTCATCTTCGGTAATTTCACCTGCTTCGCTAAAATCGAACATGATCTGAAGGTCATCGACTGCTGTGTCAACAACCTTGAACCCATCGGTCCATTGTTTGACCGAACGGATCACCTTCATCTGAGATTCAGCTTCTTTGGGATTTTCCCAGAATTTGGGATCCTGGGTTTTCAGTTCTTCCTCTTCTAACCTGATTAATTTGTCATCGATGTCAAAGATACCTCCTCAGCGCATCCCGGCGCTCAACAAGCTCTTTGAGTTGTTCCTTTTGGATCATTTTGGGATTTGTATTAATTAAAATGCAAAGGTAACAATTTTAGTTCCAATTTCCGCTTTATCGTCTTGGGTCCCCTTTAACGGGAAGCTTGGCTAATTTCTCAACTTCGAGGGAAGGATGCCCAAATTCTGTGACCACTTTACCAAGGATCAAATAAACCCCATGACCTGAAAACGGCCAGCTCTTCAGGCTGGGCGGGAAATGGACGGTCTCGAAAAACTCACCGGTAAGATCAAGGAAACTTCCAAAATTCATGATCTCCTTCCGTGAAGTACTCACATATTTGATGGTGACCAGAAGTCCCACCATGCGTACCGATTTACCAATATATCGTGACAGGTCGTTGGCCATGACTTCGCCCCGGAAATTGGTCTGTAACAAATCGAACCAGCTCATCGTTACCGGAAACCCCAGTAATTCAATCTCATCGTAAGCAGCCTCAACGCGAGTTTGCTCCATCTTTGGCAGTTCCCATTTTTTTGAGGGTATGTCAAACAAACTGTTTGGAATATTTTGCTTGCTCTTGCTCAACATCATATGGGCTTCCCACAACAAGTGCATCTTGGGTTTTCCGGTAAACCGCAACGCCCCCAACCGGATCAACAGTACGAGTTGTTCGATCCCGATGGCCACACGATGCAGAAGATCTTCAAACGACTGAAACTCACCGCCACGCTTCCGTTCAGCAACCAACTCCCGCTGGAAATTATTTTCAAGATTGGCCACCAGATTAAAACCCAGATAGATACTGTCGCCATCAATGGTTGTTGCTTCGAGGCTTTTATTGATACACGGAAGTTCGATCAGCCCCCCGCAGCGCCGGGCTTCGTTCACATAGACCCACGTACGGTAGAACCCGCCAAAATTGTTGATGACCGCCACCATAAATTCTTTGGGGTAATGAGCTTTGAGGTAGAGGCTCTGAAAACTCTCGACAGCGTACGAAGCCGAATGGGCCTTTGAAAACGAGTACCCGGCAAAACTCTCGATCTGTCGCCAAACCTCGTGGGCAGTTTCATCGGGGCGGCCCAAGGTTCGGCAATTTTCAAAAAAACGGTCAATAATACGCTGGAATTCAGCTTTTGAACGGAATTTTCCGCTCATCGCACGTCTCAAAACATCGGCATCGGCTAGGTCGAGACCCGCAAAGTGATGGCAAACCTTGAGCACATCTTCCTGAAAAACCATCACACCATAGGTCTCCTCCAGTTGTTCTTTCATCACGGGATGGAGATAGGTAAAACTTCCGGGATGGTGGAACCGGTTGATGTATTCCCGCATCATCCCACTCTTGGCAACCCCGGGGCGTATGATCGAACTGGCCGCTACCAGCGAGATGTAATTGTCGCAATGCAGTTTTTTCAGCAGGCCACGCATTGCAGGGCTCTCGATGTAAAAACATCCGATCGTCTCCCCAATTTTCAACTGGTGCTTTACCTGCGGATCGTTCTTAAATTCCGGCACTCTATGAATATCGACCACCACCTTCCTGTTCCGTTTGATGATTTCAACACTGTCGTTGATATGGCCGATACCCCGCTGGCTTAGAATGTCAAGCTTTTCATATCCAATGTCCTCAGCCACATACATATCCCATTGGGTGGTCTGGAAACCTTTTGGTGGCATGTCAAGGGCAGTATAACAGGTAATGGGTTCTTCAGAGATCAGCACACCGCCTGCATGGATGGAACGCAGGTTGGGAAAATCCTGCATCAGCGCACCCACCGCGAAGATTTGTTTGTACAGTTCGCTACTTTCAACATCGGCGGCCGGATCTTCTGCCAGCATGTCGATCTCTCCTTTCGGCAAACCATACACCTTTCCCAGTTCGCGCACAATAGACTTTCCCTGAAAGGTGTTCATCGCGCCAAGCAAAGCAGTGTATTTCGTTCCGTACCGTTTGAAAATGTACTCATGGATTTCGTCACGGTCGCGCCACGAAAAATCGAGATCAAAATCGGGGGGCGACGACCTTTTGGGATTGAGGAAACGCTCAAAATAGAGGTTGAGCTCAATGGGATCGACATCTGTGATTTTCAAACAATAAGCCACGATGGAATTGGCCCCGGAACCGCGCCCCACGTGGTAAAAACCACGGCTCATCGAATAGTTGATGATGTCGCGGCTGATCAGGAAATAGGCCGAAAAACCCAGGTTGTCGATGATCCCAAGTTCGTGCTTCACCCGTTTCAACGCTTCCTGGTCGTTGCCATAGCGGTATTTCCAGCCATCGAGTGCCAGCTTTTCAAGCAACAGCTTGTCATCGTAGCGGCTTCCGGTAAAGCACATCTTGTTCTTGATGGTCGTGAAATCGAACGCGATGGAACAATCTTCGATCAGTTTTTTTGTTGTACCAAGAATTTCGGGGAAATCGGCAAACTCGACAAGCAGGTCATCGAATGTGCGGAACATGTCCGACACGCTGCCCATCTGTTCCGGTACGACCTTGCTTAACAAGGTGTTGTGGTTGATGGCCCGCAGGTGCTTATGAAGAATAAAGTCGTGTTTACCTGAAAATGTAACAGTTTGAAATACAATTAGTTTCTTAAAATGTTTTTTGGTTACCGTATAACGGAGCCGGTTGATGTCCTGTGGCTGAACGCCAATAAATTCGTTATCACGAAGTTCGTTGATCCCTTTGTCACCGAAAGGGTAAACGACATAAACATGATTGAAAGGCTGTGGCACATCTGGGAAGGGTATTTTTTTGATCAGATGGAGGCTTAAAAATTCGTTCAGTTCCCGGAAACCTTCGTTGTTACGGGCAATGGCAGTGTAAAGATGACGGTCGCCATTCCTGAAATCAACTCCTGCAATGGGTTTAATCCCCTGTTTTTGTGCTTCTTTCACAAAATCGATGATCCCCGTCGTGTTGTTAATATCGGCCATTACAACCACCGGAAGGTGATTCTTGATCGCCTCCTGCAACAACGTTTCAGGTTTCATTGTCCCGTAACGCAGACTATAATAGGAATGACATGAGAATAACATACAGATAATTAAGGAATGAAAGAATTAAGGAATGAGTGATTAAGGTATAATTTTTAGTTCCATTGAATTATCGTCTTTGTATTTAATATATTGTATATCAGATATGTAATAATGCATCTTGATTTTTTGGTCATGTTGCCGGTTTCTGAGCAGTATCATGTTACCGGTTGCTGAGCGGAGCCGAAGCACTGGTTTTCTGTCTCTCGTTTCCCTTCTCCGGTCTCCAGTGCATCCACGTCCCGTGCCCCATGCTTTTCAATGCCATCCCCGTTTGATCACAAGCTTACCTTCCGGAACTTGTAGCGGGACCGTTTTCAGCTCTTCGATGGTTTTGCGGGCGGCCAATCCCGAAGCACGGAAAATCGCCGAGGAGCCAAACCGTTTTCGTATCCCATCCATGCTCCGGTAAAGGTTTACGCGCTCGGCTGTATCCTCAAAGAGGTCGAGTTGCTGCGTACCGTTCACCAAATGACTGAACCTTACACCGATCAGCCGGATCAACATGCGGCGCTGATAAAGCTTTCGAAAAAGATCGATGGCCAGTCCAAGGAGCGTATGATCGAACTGCGTATAGGGAATCCGCTGCTGTTGGCTGAAAGTGTCGAAGTTGGAATATTTGATTTTTACCGTCACACACGAAGTCATCTTTTCCTGCTTACGGAGTTGAAAGGCCAGCTTTTCTGCCATGCTTACAATCAGTTGTTCAAGAAAAAGTACATCGGTTGTATCCTGCTCAAAAGTGCGTTCCGTACTGATCGACTTTTGCTCGGAATAAGGTTTGACCGGTGTATTGTCGATCCCATGGGCTTTTTTCCAGATCATCATCCCATTATCGCCAAGCACCTGTTGCATCATCTCGCCGGGGATTTCTGCCAGCGAATGGATCGTTTCGATCCCCATCGAGCGGAGCAGATAATAGGTCTTGGGACCGATCATCGGGATTTTTCGGATCGAAAGCGGATCGAGGAACGGCTGTACCCTCGCCTGTGGCACCTCTTTCTCCCCATTGGGCTTCGCTTCGCCCGTGGCAATCTTTGAGACCGTTTTGTTCACCGACAACCCGAACGAAATGGGCAGGCCACTCTCCTTCATAATGGTGTGGCGCAATTCGTGTGCCCATTTCATACATCCGAAAAAACGGTCCATCCCTGTAATGTCGAGGTAATGTTCATCAATCGAAGCCTTCTCGTAAACGGGGGCCCGTTCTG